>JAKSDN010001209.1 GCA_022360075.1 Kiloniellales bacterium
ACGGTCCACAGTGTCTGAAAGTAACTCGGCTCGGCGTCAGAGCGGCGAGGAGACTACGCCAGGCTCACGTGTAACCACGGCCTTAATGTCGGTGTACGCCCCGGCGGATGCAAGGAAAACCGAAATCGGGTGATTTGCCCCTTTGACGTCGGAAATGCTCAAGGCAGGGGATTTGACAGCTCGATCAGGTTTCCGTCGGGGTCGCGAAGATAGATGGAGAGAATCGCCCCCTCCGCGCCCGTGCGCTTGATCGGGCCGCCCACGACTTCGACGGCGCAGGCCTCGAGGTGGCGCAAGACCTCGTCGACGGGAGTCGCGGTGATCAGGCAGATATCGGCCGATCCCGGCGTCGGCCGGCCGGCGACCAGGTCATGCGGACTCGGATCGGGATGCAGATTGATCTTCTGGCGGCCGAATCCGAGGGCCAATCGTCCCGCTCCGAAGGTGATGCGGCGCATGCCCAGAACCCGCTCGTAGAACGCGCAGCTCCGCTCTAGATCTCGGACCGTCAAGACCAGATGGTCAAAGCGGTCGATCTTCGGTGGCCCGCTTTCGGTCATGGCTTTCGCGGCGCCCGGGCCTACTCGGCGGCGAGCGGCGCCACGCCGCGCTCGCCTTCGGCGGGCAGGAGAAGCGCCGCCAGCATCGCCGCCGCGGCCAGCCCGGCCAAGCTCAGGAAGAGCCATGTAAACTCGCCGCTGCGCTCCTGGACGAAGGCGGCGAAGGCGATGGCAAGCGGCGCCGCACCGAACGACAGCACGAACTTCACCCCGAACACCAGGCTGTGGTGGCGCATCGGCGTGTAGCGGGCCAAGAGCATGTTCTCCGCCGGCAGGCCAACGGTCGAGAGCAGCACGATCAACATGGCGACCGCGATCAGCGGCAGCCCGGAGACGCCGGCGAGCGTGGCAAGCACCGGGACCTGAAAGAGATAGACGCAAATGTAGATCGGCTTGAGCGGATACCTGTCCGCCAGGTATCCGCCGACGATCTGCATGATTCCGCCGACCGTATAGACGCCGGCGAGGATCAGGCCGATGCCGAAGGCGCCCTCGCCCGCGATGTCGCGCAGGCGCAGATCGAAGACCTTGGGCAGGGCCGCCTGCGTGCCCTGGAAGATCAGGCCCATGAAGAACATGGTCAGGAGAAGGATGGCGAACACGCGCAGCATGTCCGAGCGGCTGGGCGGCGGGTCGGCGGCGCGCGGCGGCGCGCCTTCTTCCACCAGGCCAAGCCTGAGGCAGACCAGGAGACCGAGCCCCGTCAGCAGGCATACCACGCCGGGCAGGATGAAGGCCGCCCGCCAGCCGAACAGATCGATCAACGTGCCCGCCACGATGCCGGCGCCCGCGATCCCGATGCTGCCGAACACGCCGTTGACGCCGAGGGCCTTGCCCCGGCGCGCGGCGTTGCGGATCAACCAGGCGATGCCGACGGGGTGATAGATCGAGCAGAACAGGCCGACGGCGCTCAGCCCGACGAGCAGCGCGAGCTTCGCGTCGACCAGGCCGCAGAAGATCGAGGCGCTGCCGAGACCGACGAAGTAGGTGACCATCATGCCGCTCGGCGACCAGCGATCGCCGAGCCATCCCGCCGGCAAAGCGCCCAATCCCACCAACAGCGCGCCCAGCGTCCAGAGCTCGACGAGCTCATGGTAGGGCAAGGCCCAAGCCTCCTCGAGCGCCAGCACGATCACGAAGTAGAAGGCCGTGAAGAGATGCACGTAGGTGTGCCCAAGGCACGAAAAGACCAGCGAAATTCGAGCCGATCTGGATGACATGGAGTTCCCCTACGGCATTTCGGGGATTTCTCTACCCCTCCGGACTTCACGCGGCAAGGTGGGCCCTCGCATGGCAGACCTGCGCGGCCTCCCGCAGGGCGGCCCGCCAGCCTGGCGCTCGGCGACCGTCTGCCCTATGATCACGAAAGAGGCGTCGGCTCCAACATGAGCCAAAGGGAAACGGAGACGGGGGAACGCGTGTCGCGAACCGCGTCCGACAAGGGTCTGCGGCCTTCCGAGGCCCAGCGGGCTTATCTTACGCGTGGCTTGAGCCAGCCAGGCGGCAAGCTGCCACTTTTTGACGAAGAAGGTCAACGCTACAGCGATCGCACCGTGCGGAGCTGCCTGGAGCGAGGCTGGGCTGAGCCCTGGTTCGAGAACCCGATCAAGCCGGACTGGACGGTTTGCCGACTCACCGAGGCCGGCCGTGCAGTTCTGGAAGTCGGCGAGGCGACCAATCGGAAGCTGCAATCCGATTTCAGACCGGGTGGCAAAGCCTACCTGCAACTCGTTCAATAATAGACCTTTCTTCGATCGACCCCTTCGGCATCTGACTGGCTAACCCGGAAGATTCCGGCTGCGCTTAGCGTTACCTTATCCAATTCCTGGCAATCTGGCCGACGTTGCCGCGAACGCGGATCGTAGGCGTGCCAGGGGTCGGCAGATGTATGAGTCCGAGGAGCTGTGGCGGGCAAAGGGCGGCGGAAGCGCGACGTCGGCGGCCTTGATCGGTTGGCTCGTCCGCCTCTGTCTTGTCTTGATCGTCGCCGCGGGCGGCGTCCTCTGGTTGCTGACCATGCGCGGCGAGACGACCGAGGTTGCCCAGGAACCGGTCTTGGAAGGCCAAAGTCGCGTGACGAGCGGCCGCCAGGCTGAGGTCGAGACCGGCGTCGACCGCGAGCTCGTGCTGCGCAAGGGTGCAAACGGGCATTTCCTCGTCAAGGCGCATGTCAACGGCGTCGAAACCAACTTCCTGGTCGACACCGGCGCCAGCGACGTCGCTCTGACCGCCGAGGATGCCAAACGGATCGGCATCAATGCCGGCAAGCTCAAGTACACACGCGAATACCAGACTGCCAACGGCATCATACGCGCCGCGCCGCTGACGCTACGCGATGTGAGGATCGGCCAGCTTCGGATCCGCAACGTCGAGGCCACGGTGACCGATGCGCCAATGGGCATCTCCCTGCTCGGCATGTCCTTCCTCGGGGAGCTTGCCGGCTACGAGGTGCGCGGCGATCGTATGATCTTGCGCTGGTAGAAGCGGGGCCGGGAGAAGCACGGAACGGCAAAAAAAATGGCCCCGCCGACGGGGGAGCCGCGGGGCCAGGTTTGGGAAAACTCCCCTCACCACGAGGGGCACCGGAGATGTCCGATCATCTTTGCGCCAATTCCTTAACAGGAAGTAAACAAGGTTAATAAGTCGGCAAGATTCGTCTCGTCCGGCGACCGGGCTCGGTGCGGGGCTCAGAATCGCTCGCCGGGGCCCCGCGGGCGGCTTTGCCATTCCTCGCCGTCACTTTTCGCATCCAAGATCTTGTCGCGCAGCAGCCCATCGACCGTCTGCTCGATGCGGCACCACATCGCATAGCCCTCAACGTCGCCGTCCGCGAGCAGCTTGCGGGTGTTACGCGCGCAACGCTCGCGCGCCGCGCGCCCATAAGACTTGACCAGAACCCCAGCGAATCCCCTGATCTCCACGTCCTTAATCATCGGGACCGTCCCGGTCGGTTGGAGAACTGTGCATACCATTATGCACAGGTTGTATTCATATTAAATCCCGGTGATCTCCAGTTGAGCTCCCACGGCACCGGGACTCCCGTCTCTCGGGAGGCGGGCCGGTCAAGTCAGCAGGCGCTTGATCACCTTGCCGTTGTCGCTGACCGGCAGCGATTTCCGCAGCTCGATGACGCCGGGGCACTTGCCGCCCGACATCTGCCGGTCCAACCACGCCAGGAGCTCGCCCTCGCTCGGCTGGCAGCCGGGCTTCGGCACGACGAAGGTCTTGGCTTCGCGGCCCAAGGCCCGGTCGACGACCGGCACCACCGCCGCCAGGGAGACCATCGGGTGCTCGTGCAGGGCGTTTTCGATCTCCGCCGGATAGATATGCTCGTCGCCTCGCGTAAAGCGGTCGTCCTTGCGCCCGAGGATTCTCAAGCGCCCCCGGTCGTCGAGCAGCCCGATATCGCCGGTGCGGAAGAAACCGTTGCGCATCAGCGAGGGCATGAGGTCCGGCTTGCCCAGATAGCCTTTGATCAGGCCGGGGCTGCGTATCACGATCTCACCGGCGATACCGTCGGGCAGCGCCTGCCAGGCCTCGTCGACGACCCGCAGCTCTATCCCCGCCAGTGGCCGGCCCACGGTGCTCGGATCGTTCGGCTCGAAGGGACAGTTCCAACAGATGGTCGAGGTCGCCTCGGTCATGCCATAGCCGGGGCGGATCGGCGTGCCGACCAGGGCCTCGAACTCCTCCGACCATTCGGGCGAGAGATGCGCGCCGCCGGTGCCGCAGACCCGCAAGTGCTCGCGGATCTTGCTCGGATCGGCCGGGCGCCTGTCGTCGAGCATCCAGCGGTAGACAACCGGCATCGCCGCCATGAAGACGATCTGCTCGTCGACCAGAAGCCGCCAGATCAACTCGGGCTCGAAGCGCTCGACCAGGATCATCTTGTCGGCGCAAAGCACCGCGAGCGTGAGACCCGAGACCAGCCCCATCACGCTGCACAGCGGATTGACCACCAGCCGCGCTGTCCCCGAGGTCATCTTGCCGAGCGGCAGGTTGATCATGGCCGCTGCCATCAGATTGGCATGGGTCAGCTCCGATCCCTTCGG
>JAKSDN010000174.1 GCA_022360075.1 Kiloniellales bacterium
GCATATGGTCGCCACGGCCGCGCAGATCGACGACCGGCCCTCGGCGATCCGCTATCCGCGCGGCGAGTCGCTCGGCCTGGAGATGCCCGATCGCGGCACGCCGCTGGAGATCGGCAAGGGCCGGATCGTCCGCGAGGGCACCAAGGTCGCGCTGCTGTCCTACGGCACGCGCCTGCAAGACAGCCTGGCCGCCGCCGACGAGCTCGCCGCCAAGGGCCTCTCGACCACGGTCGCCGATGCCCGCTTCGCCAAGCCGCTCGACGAGGATTTGATCCGCCGCCTGGCGCGCGAGCACGAGGTGCTGGTGACCATCGAGGAGGGCGCGATCGGCGGCTTCGGCAGCTTCGTCATGCAGTTCATGGCCCACGACGGCCTGCTCGACGGCGGCATCAAGTTTCGGCCGCTCTGTCTGCCGGACTTCTTCATCGATCACGACAAGCCGGATCTCCAGGTCAAGCAGGCCGGCCTCGAATCGACAGGCATCGTCGCCGCCGTCCTCACCGCCCTGGGCCAGGAGCCGAAGGCGCTGGAGCAGAGCGTTCGGGCTTGAGCCTCGGCGGTCGGCTCAAAGCCGATTCCAAGAGTCGCTCCCGACGCCGATTCGGAAGTGCCGTCATTGCGAGCGCAGCGAAGCAATCCAGTCGCGCGATTGGATGGGGGCCGTCCTCGTCTTGCATTTTCGAGCAACGTCTAAGTTCAATTTCACACACAGAGCGCACCGAGCAAACACAGAGATCACAGAGGTATTTGGATCGTGCAGTAGGACTGACCTCGGTGATCAGCGGCACTGCCGTAATGCCTGGTAAGCCGCTCGGTGCTCTCTGAGCCTTTTCTGTGAACTCTGTGTTCTGCCATTCCTCGAACCGAGAAGCTCAAGCGGTAGGTTCATAAGGACACGGCATAAGCGCGTGGCGGGAACCTGGATCGCTTCGCTGGGCTCGCGATGACGGTTCTTGAGGAACCGCTTTCCGTCCCGCCGCAAAGTCCCCATAGTCGCGCCCATGCCACAGAGAAGCGATGCGGTCGCCCTGCGCGCGGGGACGGCTGGGCCCTGGATGCGCGAGTTCAGCGCCCTCGCGCGCCTCGCGCTGCCGCTCGCGCTCACCCAGGTCGCGCAGATCGCCCATTACACGACGGACGTGATCATGATCGGCCGACTCGGGCCCGAGGCCCTGGCGGCGGCGCAGCTCGGTATGAACCTCTTCATGCCGCTCTGGTTGTTCGGGCTCGGCATCGTCATGGCGGTCTCGCCGATGGTGGCGCAGGCGCTGGGCGCGAAGCAGTACCGGGCCGTGCGCCGCAGCGTGCGCCAAGGCATGTGGGTCGCGATCGCGGTCAGCGTGCCGTTCGGATTCATCCTGGCCCAGGGCGAGGCGATCCTGTTGGCCTTCGGTCAGAGCCCGGAGAACGCGGCGGGCGCGGACGCCTATCTCGACGCCTTGCTCTGGAGCCTGCCGCCCAGCCTCTGCCTGATCGTGCTGCGCGCCTTCATCGCCGCGCACTCGCGCCCGCGCGCGGCGCTTCTGGTGCTGGTGAACGGCATCTGGCTCAATGCCCTGCTCAACTACATGCTGATTTTCGGCAACTTCGGCTTTCCGGCGATGGGTCTGGTCGGCGCCGGTATCGCCACGGTGATCGTCAACTTCGCCATGGTGGCCGCGCTGCTGCTCTTCGTGCTCCAGGACCGGCGCTTCAAGCGCTACTTCATCCTGGTGCGCTTCTGGCGATCGGACTGGCCGCGCTTCCGCGAGATCCTGCGCCTCGGCCTGCCGATCGGCGCGACGATCGTCGCCGAATCGACCCTCTTCGCCTCCGCCGGCATCCTCATGGGTCTGATCGGCACCGAGCAGCTCGCCGCCCACGCCATCGCCATGCAGTGCGCCTCCGTCGCCTTCATGGTGCCGCTGGGTATCAGCCAGGCGGCCACGGTCCGAGTCGGGCTGGCCGCCGGCGCCGGTGACGCCGCCGGAGTCGGCCGTGCGGGCTGGCTGGCGTTCGGCCTGGGCATCGTGACGATGAGCATCTCCGCTATGGTCTTCTGGCTGATGCCGGAGACGCTGACCGCCATCTTCCTGAGCGGCGAAGGCGGCTTGGAGATCGCGGTGGCTGCCTATGCGGCTTCCTTCCTGCTCATCGCCGGGCTGTTCCAGCTTTTCGACGGCAGCCAGGTGGTGCTGGCCGGCTGCCTGCGCGGCCTCAAGGACACCCGCGTGCCCATGATCTTCGCAATGCTCGGTTACTGGGGCATCGGCCTGCCGTCGGGCGTGCTGTTCGCCTTCGTGCTCGACTTGGAGGGGCGGGGCATCTGGTTCGGCATGATGACCGGCCTCGCCGCCGTCGCCGTCATGGTGCTGTGGCGCTTCCAGGGCCGCGCGCGCTTCGGCCTGCTGGCCCAACCGGTTGGGCCGTCGTGAGCGCGGCCAAGCGGCGCGCCGACGCGGCCCTGGTGGAACGCGGGCTGGTTGAGAGCCGCAGCAAGGCCCAGGCTCTCATCATGGCCGGCCTGGTCTATATCGGCGAGCGGCGCGTCGAGAAAGCCGGCCAACCGATCGCCGCGGACAGCGCGCTCACGGTCAAGGGCCGCGACCACCCCTGGGTCAGCCGCGGCGGCCTGAAGCTGGTTGCCGGTCTCGACCATTTCGGCATCGATCCGGCGGGCCTCGTCTGCCTCGACGTCGGCGCCTCGACCGGCGGCTTCACGGACGTGCTGCTGGCGCGCGGCGCGGCCAAGGTCTACGCCGTCGACGTCGGCCAGGGCCAACTCGCCTGGAAGCTGCGTCAGGACCCGCGCGTCGTCGTCTCGGAGAAGACCAATGCCCGATACCTGAGCGCGGCCGAGGTGCCGGAGCCGGTCGATCTGCTGGTCTGCGACGCCAGCTTCATCGGCCTCGAAACCCTGCTACCGGCCCCGCTCGCCCTAGCCGCGCCGGGCGCCCGGCTGGTCGCGCTGATCAAGCCGCAGTTCGAGGTCGGCAAGGACCGCGTCGGCAAGGGTGGCGTGGTCCGCGACCCGGCGCTGCACGAGGAGGTCTGCGCGCGCATCGAGCGCTGGCTCGGCACCCAAGCGGGCTGGCAGGTACTCGGACTCATCGAGAGCCCGATTACCGGGCCGGAAGGCAATCGGGAGTTTCTGATGGCGGGGGCTCAGCAGGCATGACTTTGTTGCCGACCGGGTCGGCGAAGCGCAAGGGTCGCGCGCGTGGCGCCGTTTCGCGTCATCCACCCGGCCGCAATGTCGGCGCCATGAGTACGCGGTCGTGCGGATCGCCCGTCACGGCCTCGTAAGTCTCGACCAGCGGGCTGAGCGCCCGGTTGAGGCGCGCGAGGCTGAGCGTCAGAGAGCGTAGCGTCGCGCTGCCCAGGTCGGCGCCCAGGGAGTCCCGCAGAAAGGCCTCGAAGGGATCGTCGTCCTCCGGGAAGACCTTGATCTGCACCGCCGCGTCGGGCTCCAGGCCGGCGGCCTCGCGCGCCAGCTCGAAGGCGCGCCAGAGGCCGCCCAGCTCGTCGACCAGACCGAGGTCCTTGGCGTCCTCGCCGCTCCAGACCTGGCCCTTGGCGGCGGCCAGC
>JAKSDN010000772.1 GCA_022360075.1 Kiloniellales bacterium
GGGGCCGCCAGCCGCGCCTGACCGCCCTCCATCACGATCGTGGCCTGGGATACTGGCGTATCTGCGATATTGATCGAGCCACCGTTGGTCTCGACGACCAGGCGGCCATTGTCGAGCGTGATCTCCGCGACGCCTTCCGTAGCGATTCCGATGAAGCCGTCATTGCCGAGACCGCCCTCATCGGCAACCCGCACGGCGGAATCGACGATCGTGACATGACCTTCGCTGCCGAGACCGAAGGCGACGAGGAAGGCCGGACTGAACTGACCCGTCACGGCCTCGCCCGCATCGACCAGGACATCGGCATCGTTACGCAGATCGAGCCGCCCGTAGCCGTCGAGGCCGACGTTGATGTTCTGCCCGCTGCCAACGAAGTCGCCACCGTCCTGCAGCCCGCGCACGCGCACGTCGGCGTTGTTGACCACCATGAAGCCTCGGGCATTGGCGTTGATGCCCAGGTTTAGGAAGCCGTCGACGTCGAGCGTCGCGCTATCGAGCAGGTTCAGGAAACCGGTCGTCGTGGCGTCCGGAATGCCGAACTCCTCGCCGGGCGTCGTGTTGACGAAGCCGTCTGCGATGTTGAAGCCGCCGGCGTCGATGTCGAGCGTCGTGTTGGTGCCGGCGATCCGGGCAAAACCGTCGGCGCCGCCGGCGAGGCCGATCTGAACATTGTTGACGACCGTGAAGTTCGCCGTGGCGCCGCCGCTCAGAATGAACGCGCCAGAGCCCTGGGTACCGACGCTGGCGTTCTCCCCGTCGACGAAGAGGTTCGAGCCGGTTCCGTTGACGATCATCTTGCTGCGGTTGCCAAGCTGAGAGCCGACGTCGAAGAAGCGCACGTCGAAGTCTGCCGTGCCCTGATCCAGCACGCGCAGCTCGCCGATGCCCTGGTTCCCAATCGCGACGAAGCCTGAGGCGCCATCGTCGGTGCTATCGACCTTGAGCAAGGCGTTGAGCCCGCTGACCTCGACCTCGCCATGGGTAAGGTTGTTGCCGGTCTCCTCGTTGCCGATGATGAAGTCGACGTTCGTCCCCCTGACAGAGACCCTGCTGTCGGCTTCGATGGAGAGCTTGCCGATGGTGGCTTTCGGCTCGCCGGGCGCCGCGGTCTCGCGATCGTCGGTCGCACCGAAGCCATCGCCGACGTTGAGGCCGACGTTGTCATCCACCTCGACTTCCCGGCCGATGATCAAGGAGCCGCCGTTGCGGACGGTCATCTCGCCCTTGCCACCGGTCCCGACCGAGCCGAAGGCTCCGGTGCGCAAGGCCTGCATGGTGGCATCGTCGATGACGAACTCACCGATGCTGCCGGGATTGCGGGCGATCTCGAATCCGGCACCGACCGTATCTGTGTTGACACCTTCGCCCGGGCGCATCGTCACGCTGGCCTCGGCCTCGACGACGAAGCGACCATTGGAATCGGCCTCGCGACCGGCGCGCAAGAAGCCGGCAAAGGGATCGAACTGGCCGCTGAAGCGGCCGCCGTCGTTGGAGAGGATGAGCTCCGTCCCATCGCCTCTGAAGGTGGCGGTGCCCGTGCCTTCGCGGCCGACCTCGAACTGCAGGGCTCGGACCACGGCGCCGACCGACTCGCCGCCATCGAGGAGAGCCGTTTCGGCCACGAAATTGCCGGTGCCGAAACGGCCGACCTGGATCGTGTTGTCGGTCCCGGTGGTGGTCAGGTTCCCTCCGAGAACCGTCACCGCGCCGGTCATGTCGGACAGCCGGCCGACATCGAGATTGTCGAAGGCGTTCGAATCAATGTTGACCGATGTGTTTGCCCCGATCGCAAGCGTGCCGTCGCCGGCGTTGCCGACGATTACGGGGCCGCTCACGTTCCAGCTCGAGCCATCGCCCGCCAGGGCGACCACACCCACCCCGTTCGCCTGGTTGCCGATGATCGCCGAGCTCGAGTCCAGCGAGGCGCCGCCCAGGATCGCGAGGCTGCCGAAAGCGTCGTCGCCGACGATGAGGTTGGCGTTCGGGAAGTTCGTGTCGCCGCTCGCGAAGACGCCGGAGGTCTGCTGTACCAGGTTGACCGTCGCCGCCGGAAGCGCTGTGGTGCCGTCCGATGCCGCGACGGCGAAGCTGTCGTTGCCCGTGCCGCTGCCGTCGTGCCGATAGCTGACCTGGCCGTCGAGGATTTCCTGCTGGGTGAAGGACCCGCCGATCCCGAGCTCGGCCGTGCCCAGAATCAGCGTGCCGTCGTCGGGCAGGTCGGTCAGAGTGAAGCGAATCTGGTCCGGCGTGCTGTTCAGATCGATCGCCCGCAGATCGCCGTCGTCCAGGACCGTGGTCCCGCCCAGCACGAAATCGATCGGGTTGTTCTCGACGAGTGCAAGGTCGTCGATCGTCTCATCGGTGAAGGCCAAGGCGGTGGCACCGACGACCGTGTCCGTACCTTCACTGCCGACCAGGTCCGTCACGGTGAAGGTCAGGCCCGACTGCGTGATGTCGAAATTGACCAGCAGTCCCGCGAAGACCGCGACGATCGTGGTCGGCGAGGTGACGGCGGTGGCATCGAGATCGTCGTCCTCCGCGCCGCCGGCAAAGCGCAGGGTGTTGTTCGCCACGCCGGCCGCCGCCAGATCGCCCGAGACGACCAGGCTGTCCTGACCGCCGGCCCCGGTAAAGTTGATCGTCTCGATGTTTTCCGCGGTGAGTGTCTCGGCACCGGTGGCGATCGAGAGCGCCTCCTCTCCGGGCGCTCCGACGACGCTTATGCCGATCGCATCGGCCGCGGCCGTGCCGGTGATCTCCAGCGTGTCCGCGTCGGCACCGCCGTCGAGATCGTCGGCGCCGTCGCCCACCGTGAAAGGAAAGACGTCGTCGCCGGGGCCGCCGTCGATCGAGTCGTCGCCGGGTCCGCCGATGAGGGTATCGTCGCCAGCGAGACCCTCGATCGAGTCGTCGCCGCCGAGCGCGTCAATGACGTCGTCGCCCGGCGTGCCGACGATAGTGTCGTCGTTTTCGGTGGCGGCATCGCTCACCACCAGCGTCACGGTCGTATCGGTGAACTCAAGCTCGAGGACATTGTCGCCGGCGTTGACTACGATGACATCGGCGAAAGTGCCGCTGATCGACTCCGCAGTCAGGAACAGGAAGCTGTCGCCGGGGTTGGGGTCGAAGCCGCCCTCGAGCCGGATCTCCAGGGTGCCGTCGAGGATCGCCGTGCCGCCGACGTTGACCACGTCGAAGCCCGTGCCGGGCTGCAGGTCGAAGAGCTCGATCTCGAGGGTGGCGCCGAGTGCGAGGTCGTAGTCGCCGGCGATGGTCGTGGTCCCGGCCGAGGTGCCCGGTGCCAGCGTGCCGCCGTCCTGATCCAGGCTCTCGTTGAAGTTGGTGACCGAGAGCCGCCCATCGTTGAAATCGAACTGGCCCGTGGCGTTGTCGCCGAGGCCAACGTTGATCACGTTGGCGACGACGGTGCTGCCGGCGCCCATGATGAAGCTGCCCGAAGCCGTCCCGAGCCCGAGACTCCGGCCGATGGTGAGCGTGGCGAGGTTCAGGTCCATCGTGCCTTGGGAGGCATCGAGCAGGCCGTTGACCGAACCGTTGTTGGTCTCGTTCAGGCCGATCGTCAGGTCAGCACCAGGCCCGACCGTGAAGCTCGAGTTGCCACCGAGCACCAGTGAAGCCTGGGTGTCGCCGGCGGCTTGGCCGCCGCCGCCCAGATTGGCGATCTCACCGAGGGTCACGGTGTTGGCTATGAAGGCTTCGAAGACCGGGTTGGTCTGCGTGAAGTCCAGCGACACGTTGAGCGGCCCGGCCGTCGTCGTGTCGTTGAACGCCAGGAACAGGCCCGAGATCGGGTCCGCCGCCGTGCCCAGCCGGAACGTCCCGCCCACCGGCACGTCCAACGTCGTCGTCACGTTGCTGCCCAGACCGAAGGTCACGTTGTTGGCGAGCAGCGCCTCCTGCTGGTCCCAACGCAGCGCGGCCACCGCCGAACCCGCCCCGTCGGCATGCCCGACGATCAGGTCATCCAGGTCCAGGTTGACCACGGCGTCCGACACCAGGACGTCGAACTCGCCTGTCACCGTGTCGTTGTTCGTGTCGTTGAAGGCGATCGTCAGATCGGCATTGGGCCCGAGATTGAGGCTCGAATTGCTACCCAGCCTGAGCAACGCATTGGTATCGCCCGCGGCCTGGCCGCCGCCCCCCAGATTGGCGATCTGACCCAGCGTCACGGTGTTGGCGACGAAGGCTTCGAATGTCGGGTTGGTCTGCGTGAAGTCGAGCGATACGTTGAGCGGCCCGGCCGTCGTCGTGTCGTTGAAGGCCAGGAACAAGCCCGAGATCGGGTCCGCCGCCGTGCCCAGCCGGAACGTCCCGCCCTCCGGCACGTCCAGCGTCGTCGTCACGTTGCTGCCCAGACCGAAGGTCACGTTGTTGGCGAGCAGCGCCTCCTGCTGATCCCAACGCAGCGTGGCCACCGCCGAACCCGCCCCGTCAGCGTGCCCGACGATCAGGTCATCCAGGTCCAGGTTGACCACGGCGTCCGACACCAGGACGTCGAACTCGCCTGTCACCGTGTCGTTGTTCGTGTCGTTGAA
>JAKSDN010000111.1 GCA_022360075.1 Kiloniellales bacterium
CCCTTGGCGTAGGCCATGCGCTCGTAGCTCTTGAACTCCTCGGGCGTGACGAAGCGTTCGATCACGTGGTGCTTCGGCGTCGGCTGGAGGTACTGGCCGATGGTGATGAAGTCGACCTCGGCCGCGCGCAGGTCGTCCATAACCTGCAGTACCTCCTCCTGGCTCTCGCCGAGGCCGACCATGATGCCGGACTTGGTGAAGAGCGTCGGGTCGCGCCGCTTGACCTCGTCGAGCAGGCGCAGCGAGTGGAAGTAGCGCGCGCCGGGGCGGACCTCGGCGTAGAGTCGCGGCACGGTCTCGAGGTTGTGGTTGAAGACGTCGGGCTTGGCCATGACCACCCGCTCGATCGCGCCTTCCTTGCGCAGGAAATCGGGGGTCAGCACCTCGATCGTGGTGCCGGGCGAGGCCTCGCGGATCGCCTGGATCGTCTGGGCGAAGTGCTCGGCGCCGCCGTCGTCCAGGTCATCGCGGTCGACCGAGGTGACCACGACGTGCTCGAGGCCGAGCTTGGCGACCGCGGTGCCGACGTTGGTCGGCTCGAAGGGGTCGAGGGCGCCCGGCTTGCCGGTGGCGACGTTGCAGAAGCTACAGGCCCGGGTGCAGATCTCGCCCATGATCATCATGGTCGCGTGCTTCTTGGCCCAGCATTCGCCGATGTTGGGGCAGGCAGCCTCCTCGCAGACCGTGTGCAGGTTGTTATCGCGCATGATCTTGCGCGTCTCGTCGTAGGCCGGCGAGGTCGGCGCCTTGACCCGGATCCAGGCCGGCTTGCGCTTGACCTCGTTGTCCGGCTTGTGGGCCTTCTCGGGATGGCGTTGCGCGCGCCTTTGGTCGGCGCCGCTCATGGTTAACCTGTCACTCATCGCCCGATCTCACATCGCCTAGCTTCAGAAGTGGATAGCCCGGCCATAGGCGTCAAGCACGGACTCATGCATCATCTCAGACAGCGTCGGATGCGGGAAGACCGTATGCATGAGGTCGGTCTCCGTGGTCTCGAGCTGCATGGCCACGGCATAGCCCTGGATCAGCTCGGTCACCTCGGCGCCGATCATGTGGGCGCCCAAGAGCTCGCCGGTCTTGGCATCGAACACGGTCTTGACCATCCCGTCGGGCTCGCCGAGCGCGATCGCCTTGCCGTTGCCGACGAAGGGAAAGCGCCCGACCTTGACGTCGTGGCCCGCCGCCTTGGCCTTGGCCTCGCTGAGCCCCACGCTCGCCACCTGCGGATGGCAGTAGGTGCAGCCCGGCACCCTGAGCGTGTTGAGCGGATGCACGTCGTTCTTGCCGGCCAGGCGCTCGACGCAGAGCACGCCCTCGTGGCTCGCCTTGTGGGCCAGCCAGGGGGCGCCGACCAGATCGCCGATCGCGTAGACCCCGGGCTCGCCGGTCGCCATCCAGGGGTCGGTGACGATATGGCTCTTGTCGACCTGGACCGCGGTGCCCTCCAGGCCGATGTCCTCGACGTTGCCGACGATGCCGACCGCCGAGATGATCCGTTCGACCGTGAGCTCGCTGGTCTTGCCGTCGGCCTCGATGGTCGCGGTGGCACCGCCGCCATTCTTCTTGACCCCGGTCACCTTCGCACCGGTGATGATCTTCATGCCCTGTTTCTCGAAGGCCTTGCGCGCGAAGGCCGAGATCTCCTCGTCTTCGACCGGCAGGATGTTCGGCAGGATCTCGACCACCGTCACCTCGGCACCCATGGTGCGGTAGAAGCTCGCGAACTCGATGCCGATCGCGCCCGAGCCGACCACGAGGAGCGACTTCGGAAAGCTCTCCGGCACCATCGCTTCCTTGTAAGTCCAAATAAGCCCACCGTCGGCCTCCAGGCCCGGGAGCTGGCGCGCCCGCGCGCCGGTGGCCAGGATCACGTTCGTCGCCGTCAGGTCCGCCACCGCCTTGCCCTCGTTGTGGACATGGACCTTGCGCTTGCCTCCCTGCTTGCCGTCGAGCCGGCCGTGGCCGTCGAAGACCGTGACCTTGTTCTTCTTCAGCAGGTGTTTGACCCCGCCGCTCAGCCGCCCCGCGACCCGGCGAGAGCGCTTGACGATGGCCGCGGCATCGTAACCGACCTCCCCCGCGCTCAGGCCGTAGTCCTTGGCGTGGGTCATATAGTGGTAGATCTCGGACGTACGGAGCAGCGCCTTGGTCGGGATGCAGCCCCAGTTCAGGCAGATCCCGCCCAAGTGCTCGCGCTCGACCAGCGCCACCTTGCCGCCGAGCTGGACGGCGCGGATCGCCGCGACATAACCGCCCGGTCCGCCGCCCACGACGATGAGATCGAAGTCCGTATCGGCCATGGTGGTGTTTCCCTTCAGGTGAGCGGGTTCTCGCGGTGGGTGAGCACCGACCCACCCCTTCAGTTGTCACCCTCGGGCTTGAACCGAGGGTCCATGGTTCGGTTAGACCGGGACCGAGCCCAGGGTGGATGAGCCCGTGGCAGCGGCCCCATGGATGCTCGGGTCAAGCCCGAGCATGACAGTGGTTGGTGTTTGGGATCGACCTGAACAAACCACCGCACCCGCCCCTACAGCAGCATTGTCAGCGGGTCCTCGATCAGCTTCTTGAAGGCGGCCAGGAACTCGGCCCCGACGGCGCCGTCGACGACGCGGTGGTCGACCGAGAGCGTGCAGCTCATGACCGTGGCGACGGCCAGCGCACCGTCCTTGACCACCGGACGCTGCTCGCCCGCGCCGACCGCCAGGATGCAGCCCTGGGGCGGGTTGATGATCGCGCCGAAGTCCTTCACGCCGAACATGCCGAGGTTCGAGATCGAGAAAGTCCCGCCTTGGTACTCCTCCGGCTTCAGCTTGCCCTCGCGGGCGCGGCCTGCCAGGTCCTTCATTTCGTTGGCGATGACGGCCAGGCCCTTACCCTCGGCGGCCTTGACGATCGGCGTGATCAGGCCGTCGGGGGTGGCGACCGCCACCGAGATGTCGGCATGGCGGTAGCGCAGGATGCCCTCGTCGCTCCAGGAGGCGTTGGCCGCGGGCACTTGCTTGAGGGTCAAGGCGGCGGCGCGGATGACGAAGTCGTTGACCGAGATCTTGTACGCATCGGAGCGGCTGTTGAGTTCCTGGCGCACCTTGAGCAGCGCGTCGAGCTCGCAGTCCAGCGTCAAGTAGAAGTGCGGCACGCTCTGCTTGGATTCCGACAGCCGGCTCGCGATGGTCTTGCGCATCGAGGTCAGCGGCTCGACCTCGTAGTCGATGCCGAGCAGATCGGCGAGCTGCTTGGCCGAAGGCCCAGCCGACGGCGCGGCGCGTGTCGGTGCGGCCGACGCCGCCTCGGCGGCGGGCTGAGCGGCTGGCACGCCGCCGGCGATCGCGGCCTCGATGTCGGTCTTGACGATGCGGCCGTGCGGCCCGGAGCCCTTCAGGGCGGCAAGATCGATCCCCGCCTGGGCCGCCATGCGCCGGGCGAGCGGGCTGGCGAAAATCCGCTCGCCATTGGCCTGCGGTGCCGACGGGACTGCAGCGGGCGCCAGAGCCGGGCCCGGTGAAGGTTCCGGCTCGGCCGCGGGCGGCGGCGCAGCCGGCGCTGGCGAGGCCGAGGCCGCGCCATCTGCCGCCGCGGCATCTTCGCCCTCCTCCAGCAGCACGGCGATCACCGCGTTGACCTGAACGCCCTCGGCACCTTCAGGGACCAAGATCCTGCCGACCCGGCCCTCGTCGACCGCCTCGACTTCCATGGTCGCCTTGTCGGTCTCGATCTCGGCGATGACGTCGCCGGAGCCGATCTCGTCGCCCTCTTTCACATGCCACTTGGCGAGCGTGCCCTCGGTCATGGTCGGCGAGAGCGCCGGCATGAGGATGTTGATGGTCATTCTCTGTCCCCCCTTAGCCCCGGTAGCAGACTTCTTTCGCACCGGCGACGATGCGGTCGGCCTGCGGCAGCGCGAGCTTCTCCAGATTGGCGGCGTAGGGCATCGGCACGTCGACGCCGCAGACCCGCTTGACCGGCGCGTCGAGCCAGTCGAAGGCCTGCTCCATCATCTGCGCGGCGATCTCCGCGCCGATGCCGGCGTAGGGCCAGCCTTCCTCGCAAGTCACCAGACGGTTGGTCTTCTGCACCGAGGCGACGATGGTCGCGCTGTCGAGCGGTCGCAGCGTGCGGAGATCGATGACCTCGGCTTCGATGCTCTCCGCCGCGAGCTGTTCGGCCGCCTCGAGGGCCCGGCCGACCATGATCGAGTGGGCGCAGAGCGTGACGTCGCGGCCCGGGCGCACGACCTTGGCCTTGCCCAGGGGCACCGTCCAGTCGTCGCTGTCCGGCACCTCGAAGCTCTGGCCGTAGAGGATCTCGTTCTCCAGAAAGATCACCGGGTTGGGATCGCGGATCGCCGACTTCAGCAGGCCCTTGGCATCGGCCGCCGACCAGGGGGCGACGACCTTCAGGCCCGGACAGTGGGCATACCAGGAGGCGTAGTCCTGAGAATGCTGGGCGGCGACGCGGGCGGCGGCGCCGTTGGGGCCGCGGAAGACGATGGGCGAGCTCACCTGGCCGCCCGACATGTAGCGCGTCTTGGCGGCGGAGTTGATGATCTGATCGATCGCCTGCATGGCGAAGTTGAAGGTCATGAACTCGACGATCGGCTTCAGGCCGTAGAAGGCCGCGCCGACACCGACGCCGGCGAAGCCGTGCTCGGTGATCGGCGTGTCGATTACGCGTCTGTCGCCGAACTCCTCGAGCAGGCCTTGGCTGACCTTGTAGGCGCCCTGGTATTGCGCGACCTCCTCGCCCATCAGGAAGACGTCGGGGTCGCGGCGCATTTCCTCGGCCATGGCGTCGCGCAGCGCCTCGCGCACCGTCAGCGAAACCGTCGGGCCGCTCCACTCCGGCTCGGCCGCGATCGGCGCTGCTGGGGGATGCCCCGAATTCGTAGCGGGCGCTGCCGGAGCCGGCTCAGCGGCCGGTGCCGTTGCCGGCGCAGGTGCCGTAGCGATCGCGCTCGCGTCCTCGCCGTCGTCGAGCAGCACGGCGATCACCTGGTTCACCGGCACCGCCTCGGTGCCCTCGGCGACCAGCAGCTTGCCGACGCGGCCCTCGTCGACCGCCTCGACCTCCATGGTCGCCTTGTCGGTCTCGATCTCGGCCAGCACGTCACCCGAGGTGATCGCGTCGCCCTCCTTCACCAGCCACTTGGCCAGCTTGCCCTCGGTCATGGTCGGCGAGAGCGCCGGCATCAAGACTTCGATTGGCATGCCCTTCCCTTTTTCGGTCTCGGTCGTTCGCCCTTGGGCGGGCGCGACGATTATGGAATTCAGGCCTCGACGTAGACGTCGGTGTAGAGCTCGGCCGGATCGGGCTCGGGGCTCTCTTGGGCGAAGTCGGCCGCTTCGGAGATCACGGCCTTGACCTCGCGGTCGAGCGTCTTCAGCCGGGCCTCCTCGACGCCGTGGCTTTCGACCAGCAGGCTACGCAGGCGCTCGATCGGGTCGCGCTCGCTGCGCATCTTCTGGACCTCTTCCTTCGAGCGGTACTTGGCCGGGTCCGACATGGAGTGGCCGCGGTAGCGGTAGGTCATCATCTCCAGGATCATCGGCCCCTTGCCGGCGCGCACGTGGGCCACTGCCTTGTCGGCCGCGGCCTTGACCGTCAGCACGTCCATGCCATCGACCTGCTGGCCCGGGATGCCGTAAGCCTGACCGCGATTGAAAAGATCGGTGCTGCGCGCGGCGGCGCGCTCGGTGCTGGTGCCCATGCCGTACTTGTTGTTCTCGATCACATAGATCACCGGCAGGCTCCAGAGCGCGGCCATGTTGAAGGATTCGTAGACCTGGCCCTGGTTGACCGCGCCGTCGCCGAGATAGGTGACGCAGAGCGCCTCCTCGCCGCGGTACTTGTGCGCGAAGCCGATGCCGGTGCCGATCGGCACCTGGGCGCCGACGATGCCATGGCCGCCGTAGAAGCGCTTCTCATGGCTGAACATGTGCATCGAGCCGCCCTTGCCCTTGGAGTAACCGCCGGCCCGGCCGGTCAACTCGGCCATCACGCCCTTGGAGTCCATGCCGCAGGCCAGCATGTGGCCATGATCGCGGTAGGAGGTCAGCACCGTGTCCCGGTCGGTCAGGGCGGCCTGGATGCCGACCACGACCGCTTCCTGGCCGATGTAGAGGTGGCAGAAGCCGCCGATCA
>JAKSDN010000684.1 GCA_022360075.1 Kiloniellales bacterium
CACCTGATCCTATTCCTTCAATCGGTGTCGATGACTGAAAGTCTGTCTAGGGGATCGGAGCCGCCACAACCGCTGCTTCGATCAATGCGGCCGTGTCGGTCTCGACAGGTGCATCGACGTGTCCGGCACGGAGGAGTCCGCCCGTGGCCCCGACGTCGGATCAACGGAGCCTAACCCGCCGCCTCAGCATCTTCCCAATACCGATGCTCAGCGGAGCATGTGCTCGTAGGAGAACACGTATTCCATGTCGGTCAGCGGATGGTGGCACTCGCGGCATCCGGTGATGTCCTTGTCGAGCCGTTTGCCGCTCGGGCTGAAGACCGCGAACTCCCAATCGCCGACCTTGAGGTCATCGGGATACTCGGCGTCGAAGCCTTCGCCCCGCTCCATCACGACGACCGCGGACAGCTTGTCGATGATCCGCCGGCCCAGTGTGCTCTCGATCACGCTGCCATCCGCATCGAGCTTGGCGGCGTAGAGCTCGGCCACGAGCACCGAACCGAAGGGCAGCTTGCCGTCCGTCGCCGCGCCCTGAAGCGCCATGTCATTGGCGAACACGCGGATGACCTGCTTCTCATTCGCCGTGCGGTCACCGTTGAAGGTATTGGTGAAGGCGGTCTTGTAGTTGGCCGGCCATGTGACGTTTTCCGGGCCGGCATTGGCCGCCGAGGCCAGCAATGCTAAGCCCAGCCCCGCAGCCAGAAGCATACGCATCGACATTTGTTCTCTCCCGCTCTTTTGACCAGGCGATCTTTGCGGCGTCGCCTTGCTCGCTCGTGACGGTGTTCCGTCCGTTCGCAAGTCTAGGCCGAGATTTCCAGGATGGCACCCTTTGCAAGAAGTCCGTAGGGCGGGTTAGCGAAGCGTAACCCGCCGTATGATGGCTGGCTCGCGTGGTGGCATCCGGTGCAACAGGCTTTCGCTCTTGCGCCCTACGAACGACGCCTTTTCGCTCGGCAGCGCCGGTAGTTGTAAACGCCGTTTCGTTTGCCGAGATCGGTGAACCATCCGGATCGGGAGATCGACGTTGGTATCCAGCCGGCGATCGGAAACTGCCAGACGGCCAAGGTGCCGTCCGGCCTCAGGACGCGGTGCATCTCGGGCAAAAGGCGGCTCAAGGGCAGCGAGGGGAAGGGGAGCACCCCGAACAGCAGCGCCCTGTCGATGCTCTCGGTCTCCAACCGCGTCTCCAGCGCATCGCGTCGGACAACCTCGGCGTTGCTCAGACCAGCCGCTTCCACCTTCTCCCTCAAACGCTCGACATAGGCCGCGAGCGGCTCCATCGCGATCAAGCGGCCTTCCTCGCCGATCAGCTTCGCCGCCGGGATCGTGAAAAAGCCCGTGCCGCTGCCGACCTCCAGAACCGTTTGTCCGGGCCGGACATCGGCGCCGTGCAGGATCTTCACCGGATCGGAGAAGACATGGCGCAGCCGGCTCTCCATCGCCATGCCGGCCGGTTTGAAAAGCAGGTTGAGAAGCCTCGAGTTCCCCAACGCCTCCGTATCCATG
>JAKSDN010000821.1 GCA_022360075.1 Kiloniellales bacterium
ATCGGCGACACCCGCTCCCTGGTGCTGCACCCGGCCTCGACCACGCACCGCCAGCTCAGCGAAGAGCAGCGTGAGGCCGCCGGCGCGGGGCCCGACGTCGTGCGACTCTCGATCGGTCTGGAGAGCGTCGAGGACGTGATCGCCGACCTCGATCAGGCGCTGGCCAAGGCGGCCTCCGTGCGCAAGCAGGCCGCGGAGTAGCCAGGCTCACCCGGATCGTGCAGCGCGGATATCCCGCCCTAGCCGCGGTCGGTCGCCGCGTGGCGCCGCCGCTTCAGGTCGCCGAAGCTGACCATTGCGCCCCGCTCCTCATCCCACAAGCTGAGACGAGCGCAGCGCAGGCTCTCCAGCAGAGTGATGCGGCGGACCTGGCTCAGCTCCGGGATCCGCTCCAGGCACTCCTTCAGGCGATAGTTCGGCACTTTGCTACAGAGATGATGAACATGGTGCAGGCCGATGCTCGCCGTGAACCACTGCAGCAGGCGCGGCAAGCGGTAGTAGGAGCTGCCTTCGAAGGCCGAGCGGTGGAAGTTCCAGGTCCCCTCGCGCCGCCAGTAGGTCCCGTCGAACTGGTGCTGGACGAAGAACAGCCATACTCCGATCGACGAGGCGAGCAAGACGACCGGTAGCTGGACTTTGACGAAATCCACCACGCCGACGGCCATGGCCATGGCGACCGACAGGGCGATGATCGCGACGTTCGTCACCAGAACGCTGACCCACAGGCGCCTTTGGAACAAAGGCAGGTCGAGCGGAAAGCGGTGCTTCAACACGAAAAGATAGGTCGGCCCAACGCCGAACAGGACCAATGGGTTGCGATAGAGCCGATAGAGTAGCCGGCGCCAACCCGAAAGTGCCCGATACTCCCCGACGGTCAGCGTGTTGATATCGCCGATCCCGCGCCGATCGAGGTTGCCCGAGGTCGCGTGGTGCACCGCGTGCGCCTTCCGCCAGTAGTCGTAGGGCGTCAAGGTCAGGACGCCCAGGGCCCTTCCGACCAAGTCGTTCGCCCAACGCGACCGGAAATACGACCGGTGCCCGCAATCGTGCTGAATGATGAAGAAACGCACCAGGAAGCCGGCCGCAGGCACGGCCAGCAGCAAGGTCACCCAGTAGCTGAGATCGAGCGACACCCACATGCCGAGCCACAGCGCGGCGAACGACGAGGCCGTCACCAAGAGCTGGCCGAGGCTGCGCCTCGAACTGGGCAAGGCATAGGCCTTCAAGCGCGCCGCCAAGTCGCACGCGGCCGCTTGGGCCGCCGACGAGCTCTCGCCTCCGGCACGCTCCGGATCAGGTGGATCGATTGGCTCTAGGATTTTGGGGACTCTAGAAGCTGTGAAAACCTGGCAAAAGCTTCGCTCGGCGGTGCTTCTAGCACTCCGGAGCACACAACGCAGCACCTTAGATCACAGTCTGCCTCGCTCGCTCCGCGAAAAGGCGCCCATCCAGACGACCGTCTGCTGGGAGAATCAGCCTTGCCAGGCCTGGGCGGCGCTAGTCTTCGGCGGAGGTCGTCTCGGTCTCTTCGGCTTGCCGTTCTTCGGCCTTCTTGGCTTTGGCCTTTGCGCGCTCTTCCTTCTTGGCCGCCTTGAGCCTTTCCCGCTCCATTCGCTCGAATCGATAGTTCGGCTTTCGTGCCATTCTTCGCCTCTCCTTTCGCGCGCCAGAGGCGCCACGCCACGCGGGGCCCCGTTCTCAAGCGAGGAATCCTGACATCGAGGCGGACAACAAAAAGGCTGCCGGCTGCCAGGACTTCGTCCAAGCGACCGGCGACATCAGCTAAGGAAATTCGCCGTGACGGCCCGGGTACAGCCAGGCCGTCACGCGGTAGCCGACGCGTGCGTCAGCTCTTGACGACCAGGTTCTCGGCAGAGGATTTGCCGTTGCGGCCGGGGACGAGCTCGTACTCGACCTCTTGACCCTCGCGCAGGCTGGAAAGCCCGGCCCGCTCGACGGCGGAGATGTGGACGAACGCGTCCCGGCTGCCGTCGACCGGCTGAATGAATCCATAACCCTTGACCGGGTCAAACCACTTGACAGTTCCAGAAGCCATTACAACGCCCCTCGTTTGGTTCCAATAACGCGAGCCGCGTTCGGGCAGCGTCGCGGGTTGTACGGTCCACAGTGTCTGAAAGTAACTCGGCTCGGCGTCAGAGCGGCGAGGAGACTACGCCAGGCTCACGTGTAACCACGGCCTTAATGTCGGTGTACGCCCCGGCGGATGCAAGGAAAACCGAAATCGGGTGATTTGCCCC
>JAKSDN010001489.1 GCA_022360075.1 Kiloniellales bacterium
CGAAAGACGCGCGCCATAGGTTTCGGCGAGCGCGCGCGCCGGATCGAGATACTCGTCGCTCGGCCAGTTCGCCTTGGGCGCGGCGATGCGGACGTCCATGCCCATCAGGCAACCGGCGATCATCAGTGAATGACCCATGTTGCTGCGCGCGTCGCCCACGAAGGAATAGGCGATGTCGTGCAGCGGCTTGTCGCTGTGCTCGCGCATGGTCAGCAGGTCGGCCAGCATCTGGGTCGGGTGGAACTCGTCGGTCAGGCCGTTGAAGACCGGCACGCCGGCGTAGGCGGCAAGCTCCTCGACGACGGCCTGGCCGAAGCCGCGGTACTCGATCGCGTCGTACATGCGGCCCAGCACCCGGGCCGTGTCCTTCATGGACTCCTTGTGGCCGATCTGCGAGCCGGAAGGGCCGAGATAGGTCACCTGCGCGCCCTGGTCGAAGGCAGCGACCTCGAAGGCGCACATGGTGCGGGTCGAGGTCTTCTCGAAGATCAGGCAGATGTTCTTGCGCTGGAGGTGCTGCTGCTCGGTCCCGGCATACTTGGCCCGTTTCAGATCGCGCGAGAGGTCGAGCAGGTAACGCACTTCCTGCTGATTGAAGTCGAGGAGCTTCAGGAAGCTGCGTCCTTTGAGATTGAAAGCCATCGAATTCTCCTAGCGTCTGAGGCTCGGGTCCCGAGCGGCGTCAGTCGTCGAGGGGATCGCGCAGGATCGGGCAGGTCATGCAGTGCCCGCCGCCGCGCCCGCGGCCGAGCTCGTTGCCCTGGATCGTGACGACCTCGATCCCGGCCTTGCGCAGCAGGGTGTTCGTATAGGTATTGCGCTCGTAAGCCACGACCACGCCCGGCTCCAGCGCGACCACGTTGTTGCCGTCGTCCCACTGCTCGCGCTCGGCCTCGTAGGCATCGCCGCCGGTGTGGATCATGCGCAGCGCCTTGAGCCCGAGCGCCTCGGCGACGACGCTCGGAAAGTCCTTCTTCTCCTCCACGACTGAGACCTCGCCCTCCTTGTCGGCGGGCCGCAGCGAGAAGGGGCGGATGGTCTTCACGACGTCCGGGAACAGGTTCACGACGTCGCGGTCGCAGAAGGTGAAGACCGTATCCAGGTGCATGGCGGCGCGCTCCTTCGGCATGGCGGCCGCGATGACGTGCTCGGCGCCGCCCTTGGCGAAGAGCCGCCGCGCGATCTGGCCGACCGCCTGTGGCGTCGTGCGCTCGCCCATGCCGATCAGCACGACCCCCTTGCCGATCGGCTGGATGTCGCCGCCCTCGACGAAG
>JAKSDN010000080.1 GCA_022360075.1 Kiloniellales bacterium
CACCGCTTCGAGAGCTTGGCCCAAGTGCCGGTTAACGAGTTGGACGAGGAGAACTACATCCTGCGCACCCACTGCGAGTTCATGGACTACTACGAGGACTTGGGCCTGGAGAAGGAATTCCAGGTCAAGATCCGCTACAGCAGCGAGCGCGAGGACTGGGTCCAGGCCATGATCCTGGCCGGCATGGGTTGCTCGGTGATGCCCGAGTTCCTACCCAACCTTTCCGGCATCGCCACGCGGGTGCTGGCCGAGCCGGCCGTTGCCCGCACGATCAGCCTGGTCACGGTCTCGGGGCGGCGTTTCTCGCCGGCGGTCGAAAGCCTGATCCGCCTCGTGCGGCAGTACGACTGGGAGGCCGCCACGGGTGCCCAGAAGGCGGCACCGCTCGGCGACGACCCGGCGGAGCGCGCGGCGCCATGACTAGCGCCGTGCTGCCCAGCGCTCTGGCGCCGGCCGGGGCGGGCGATAGCGGAGAGGTCTCGGAACGCGTCCAGGCCGCCTTCGACGCTGAGGTTTTGGCCGCCGTGCGCATGAGCGCCTGGATCCGTCTGGGCGTTCTGGTCGTGATCGGTCTTTGGCTATCCTTCCTGATCGGCACGGCCGTGGTCTACTACCTCGGGCTGCTGATCCTCTTCGCCGCCATCGGTTTCGTCCAATATCATCTCTACCGCAAGGGATTCGACCGGCCGTGGGTGAGCCTGGGCTTCCTGATCCTCGATTTCGGTCTACTCGCCTTTGCCACGTTGGCGCCTAATCCCCTGCTCGACAGCGACTGGCCGTCGCAGATGATCTTGCGCCAGGGCAACATCATCTATTTCTTCGTCATTTTGGTCGGTTTCACCGCCAGCTATTCGCCCCGCGCCACGCTGGCGGCGGGCCTCGTCGCCGCCATGGCCTGGATGGCGGGAGTCGCGCTGCATGCCAGCGCGCCCGGGACGGTGACGAGCCTGGACATCACTGACCCCCGGCTCTCGCTCGAGAGCCTGATGATCGAGCTGGATCCGCGCTACATCGACATTGATGTCGCTATTCAAGATGTCATCGGCCTGCTGCTGGTCGCCGCCATCCTCGCCGCCTCGGTCGCGCGATCGCGGCGCCTGGTGCTGAGCCAGGCCCTGGCCGAGCGCGCGCGCGGCAATCTTTCCCGCTACTTCCCGCCGAACATCGTCGAGCAGCTCTCTGCCACCGACAGGCCCCTGGAGACGGTCCGCGCCCAGCCGGTCGCGGTGCTCTTCGCCGATGTCGTCGGCTTCACGCGCCTCGCCCAAGATCTCGCGCCGGAGGCGATCATCGCGCTGCTGCGCGCCCTGCATGGTCGCCTCGAGGCCGCGGTCTTCGCGCACGGCGGCACGCTCGACAAGTTCCTCGGCGACGGGATCATGGCCACTTTCGGCACGCCGCGCGGCGGACCCCGAGACGCCGGCAACGCGATCGCCTGCGCGCGGGCGGCGATGGCCGCCATCGAGGTCTGGAACCAGGAGCGGCAGGCGCGGGGCGAGGCGCCGATCCGCCTCTCCATCGGCGTGCACTACGGCAACGTCGTGCTCGGCGACATCGGCTCCGAGCGGCGCCTCGAGTTCGCCGTCCTCGGCGATCCGGTCAACGTCGCCAGCCGCCTGGAGCAGATGACGCGGGAGCTGGGCGCCCGCATCGTGCTGAGTGACGCTCTGGTCGAGGCGGCCCTGGCCGAAGACCGCGCGGCCGCCGAAGGCCTGATCGAGGGCTTCGAGCGGCAAGCCCCACAGCCCCTGCGCGGCCACGCCGAGTCGGTCATGGTCTGGATCGATCGGTAGGGAGCAGAGTGCGTAGGGCGGAATAGCGTCAGCGTATTCCACCGGATGAGTCGTGGGTCGTTCCGAGCATGCGGCGGGTTACGCTGCGCTAACCCGCCCTACGCCGAAATGATGTGTTCCGGACCAACCGTAAGGGCCCGTCCTACTGAATGATCGCGCAGCTTTCCAGCGGCAGGCCGTGCAGGCGGCGTTCGGCGATCTCGCGGATCTTGCGGATCATGGCGTAGAAGCCGTTGCTGCGCGAGGGCGAGAGGTGCTCGCCCAGGTCCAGGCGTTTGAGCACCTCGCGCGCGTCGACGTCGAGGATCTCGCCTGCGGTCTTGCCGGAATAGAGCAGCAGCGCGATCGCGATCAGACCCTTGACGATGTGCGCGTCGCTGTCGGCGATGAAGGTGATGCGCTCGGGGTCGGTCGGATCGGCGCGGCCGACCAGCCAAACCTTGCTGACGCAGCCCTGAACCCGGTAGTCCTCGACCTTGTATTCCTCGGGCAGCGGCTCGAGCTCGCGTCCCAAGTCGATGATGTAGCGGTAGCGCTCTTCCCAGTCGCCGAGGAACTCGAAGTTCTCGGCCAGCTCGCCCACGGTCATCGTGGCGGTCATGACGTCGCTCATGGCACGGCCTCCAGCGGATCGAGGATGACCTCGACCGCCCCGTCGCGCAACGCATGGTAGAAGCAGCTCCGGCGCTCCGTGTGGCAGGCCGGTCCCGTCTGCTCGACCTGCAGCAGCAGTGCGTCGCGGTCGCAATCGAAGCGCAGCTCCACAAGGCGCTGGCGATGGCCGGAGGTCTCGCCCTTTCGCCAGAGGCGGCGGCGCGAGCGCGACCAGTAGCAGACCTGGCCGCTTTCCAACGTCTCGCGCAGCGACTCGGCGTTCATCCAGGCCAGCATCAGCACTTCGCCGCTGTCGTGCTGCTGGGCGACCGCCGGCACCAGGCCGGCCTCGTTGAAGGCGATCTGCCCGATCACCTCGTCGATAGCCTCTGAGCTTGCGGCCGCCATGGTCTCAACCGGGCTCCGCTGGCGTCTCAGTTGGTCTGCGTCTCGCGAGCAATGTACAAGCTGCCTTCGCGGCCGGAGAACATCTCTTCGACCTGGGGGTGGGAGACCGGCTCGCCGGACTCGTCAGGCAGCAGATTCTGCTCCGAAACGTAGGCGATGTAGCTGGTCTGCTCGTTCTCGGCCAGCAGGTGGTAGAAGGGCTGGTCTTTGCGCGGGCGGATCTCTTCGGGAATAGATTCCCACCACTCTTCCGTGTTCGAGAAGATCGGATCGACGTCGAAGATCACGCCGCGAAAGGGATAGAAGCGGTGCTGAACGATCTGTCCGATCTGGAACTTCGCGGTTCTCATGGTCTTCGTCGGCGCCGTGCCGCGCCTCCACTCTCCTGGACTGACCAATATTTGGCCCGCGCCGCCGGTCAGGGCAAGGCCGAAGGCGGCCGGTCGCCGGGTCGGCCGTTCCGCCTTGGCGCGCCGGCCTTGGCGGCCCGGCCGCTTTCTGGCAGACAAAGGCGCCGCCGGGAACGGGTGAGCCGGCCCAGGCCCGGGAACCAGATCCGAAAGCCGAGGACATGAGTAAGGCAGACGCCACGAGCGAGGCGGATGGGGCCCTGGACGAGGGCCCGCGCGATTTCATCCGCGACATCATTCGCGAAGACCTGGCGGCGGGGCGGACGCAAAGCGTGGTCACCCGCTTCCCGCCGGAGCCCAACGGCTATCTGCACATCGGCCATGCCAAGTCGCTCTGCCTCAATTTCGGCGTCGCCGAGGACTTCGGTGGGCGCTGCAACCTGCGTTTCGACGACACCAACCCGACCAAGGAGGAGATGGCCTACATCGAGGCGATCCAGGAGGACGTGCGCTGGCTCGGCTTCGATTGGGGCCCCGTGCCCTACTTCGCCTCGGACTACTTCGAGCAGCTCTACGCCTGGGCCGAGCATCTGATCGAGCAGGGCAAGGCCTATGTCGACGATCTCTCGCCGGACGAGATCCGCGCCTACCGGGGCACGCTGACCGAGCCCGGCAAGAACAGCCCCTATCGCGACCGCCCGGCCGCCGAGAGCCTTGCGCTTTTCCGGCAGATGCGCGCCGGCGCCTTTCCCAACGGCGCGCGGGTGCTGCGCGCCAAGATCGACATGGCCTCGGGCAACATGAACCTGCGCGACCCGGTGCTCTATCGCATCCTGCATGCCGAGCACCCGCGCACCGGTGATGCCTGGTGCGTCTACCCGACCTACGACTTCGCCCACGGCCAGTCCGACGCCATCGAGGGCGTGACCCATTCGCTCTGCACGCTGGAGTTCGAGGACCACCGGCCGCTCTATGACTGGCTGATCGAGAGCCTGCCGGTACCCTCGCGCCCGCGCCAGTACGAGTTCGCCCGGCTCAATCTCTCGCACACCGTGCTATCCAAGCGGCGCCTGATCCAGCTCGTCGAGGAGGGCCATGTGCGCGGCTGGGACGACCCGCGCATGCCGACGCTCGCCGGCCTGCGCCGACGCGGCGTGCCGCCGGCGGCGATCCGCGACTTCGCCCGGCGCATCGGCGTCGCCAAGGCCGACAACCTGGTGGAGCTGGCGCAGCTCGACGCCTGCATGCGCGAGCTCCTGAACAAGACGGCGGAGCGGCGCATGGCCGTGCTGCGCCCGCTCAAGGTGGTGGTCGAGAACTATGCCGAGGGCGAGAGCGAGCTGCTCGAAGCGGTCAACAATCCCGAGGATCCGGGAGCCGGGACCCGCCAGGTGCCCTTCGGCCGGGAGCTCTTTATCGAGCGCGACGACTTCATGGAGGAGCCGCCCAAGAAGTTCTTCCGCCTCGCCCCCGGCCGCGAGGTGCGCCTGCGCTACGCCTACTTCATCACCTGCCGGGAGGTGGTCAAGGACGACGCGGGCGAGCCGGTCGAGCTGCGCTGCACCTACGACCCGGCAACGCGCGGCGGCGACGCGCCCGACGGCCGCAAGGTCAAGGGCACCCTGCACTGGGTCTCGGCGGCCCATGCCGTGCCCGCCGAGGTCCGGCTCTACGAGCCGCTCTTCACCCGCCCGGTACCCGGCGCGGAAGGCGACGTGCTCGACGACCTGAACCCCGACGCCTTGCAGGTGCTTGAGAACGTGCAACTGGAGCCGGCGCTGCTCGAAGCCGTGCTCGGCACGCCGGTGCAGTTCGAGCGCCAGGGCTACTTCTGCCTCGACCACGACTCGACGGCCGAACGGCCGGTGTTCAACCGCACGGTCGGGCTCCGGGATAGCTGGGCGAAGATCCAGAAGAAGGGTTAGTCCCTTCTTTTTATTGTCACCCTCGGGCTTGACCCCCATTTGGACACTGGGCGGTCCATCGAAGTCCCGGTCTCGGACCTCGATGGATTGCCGGGTCAAGCCCGGCAATGACAATTGGTGAGGACAGCGAACAAAAGTCCCGTTCCTCTGCAACCTGAGATGTCGGCCCTACACCCCCGCCAGCGTGTAGGGGTTCTTCCAGCTCTCCAGCATGCGGATGTAGTTGGCGCGTGCGAAGGCCGAGGGGTCGGCGACGCGGGCTTGGCTCAGCAGGCCCTTCATGCGGGCCACGCTGTCGAAGCCGCGCGGCGCCATCCAGGCCTCGAGGCCGGCGCGCAGCGTTTCGCAGTGCTCCGTGCCGTGGCGCAGGAGGGCCGAGGTAGTCATCACGGCGTCGGCGCCGGCCAGAAGGTACTTGATCACCTCGTCGGGGCCATCGACGCCGGTGGTGGCGGCGAGCGACAACTCGAGGCGGCCGTGCAGCATGGCGATCCAGCGCAGCGGCAGGCGGATCTCCAGCGGATGGCTGAGCTTGAGGTCGGGCACGACGGCCAAGGCCTCGAGGTCGAGGTCGGGCTGGTAGAAGCGGTTGAACAGGACCAAGGCGTCGATGCCGGCCGCCTCGAACTGCTTGGCCATGTGCGCGACCGAGCTGAAGAAGGGATTGAGCTTGAGCGCCACGGGCACGCGCGCCGAGCGTTTCACGGCGGCCACGGCGTCGAGGTAGAGCTGCTCGACCTCGCGGCCCGAGACCTCGATGTCGCCCGGCAGGTAGTAGACGTTGAGCTCGAGCCCCGCGGCGCCGGCCTCGCACAGCAGGCGGGCGTAGTCGGTCCAGCCCTCGGCCGTGACGCAATTGAGGCTGGCGATGATCGGAATGTCGACGGCCTCGCGGGCGCGACGCAGGAGATCCAGGTAGAGCTCGGGGCCCACGTGGTAGTCGTCGATTTCGGGAAAGTAGGAGAGCGATTCGGCGAAGCTCTCGCTGCCCGAGCCCGTCAGGTGCTCGATCGCCTCGCTCTCCTGGCGGAGCTGCTCCTCGAACAGCGAGAACAGGACGATGGCGGCGGCCCCGCCGTCCTCGAGCCGCCGGATGCCGTCGAGGTCGGCCGACAGCGGCGAGGCCGAGGCCACGATCGGGTGCGCGAGATCGAGGCCCATGTAGGTCGTGGTCAAATCCATGTTCGCCCGCCTTTCTGCAAGCTCCGGGAGCGCCGGGATCAGGCCCGGACGTGCGCGCCGCCCAGCGCCATGTCTTCGTAGACGCTCCACTTCTGCTCGATCGCGATTTGCGCCTTCGCGATCAGGTCCTCGGCCACCTCCGGCCGGGTGCGGCTCAGCAGGCGGTAGCGCAGCTCGCGATAGGCGTATTCCTTGAGCTTGATCTTCGGGCGCTGCGAATCGAGCAGGAAGGGGTTCTCGCCCGCCTCGCGCAGGGCCGGGTTGTAGCGCAGCAGCGGCCAGTAGCCGCTCTGCACGGCCCGGTGCTGCTGGTCGAGCCCGCTCTGCATATTGATGCCATGGGCGATGCAGTGGCTGTAGGCGAGGATCAGCGAAGGCCCGTCGTAGACCTCGGCCTCGCGGAAGGCCTGCAGGGTCTGCTGCGGGTTGGCGCCCATGGCCACGCGCGCGACGTAGACGTTGCCGTAGGAGATCGCCTGCAGCGCCAAGTCCTTCTTGCCGACCACCTTGCCGCCGGCGGCGAACTTGGCGATGGCGCCGATCGGCGTCGCCTTGGACATCTGGCCGCCGGTGTTCGAGTAGACCTCGGTGTCGAGCACCAGGACATTGACGTTGCGCCCGCTGGCCAGCACGTGGTCGAGCCCGCCCGAGCCGATGTCGTAGGCCCAGCCGTCGCCCCCCACGATCCAGATGCTACGCCGGACCAGATGGTCGGCCACGGAGAGCAGGTGCTCGGCCGCTTCTCCGGTCTGGGACTCCAAACGGGTTTTCAGTTCCAGCACGCGCGCGCGCTGGGCGCGCAGCTCCGACTCCGTCCGCTGCGGCGCGGCGAGGATCGCATCAACCAGCTCGCCGCCCAGCAGGTCTTGCTGCTCGCTCAACAATCGTTGCGCGAGCGCACGGTGCTTGTCGGCGGCCAAACGAAATCCGAATCCGAACTCGGCATTGTCCTCGAAAAGCGAGTTCGACCAGGCCGGGCCACGCCCCTCGCCGTCCTTGCTCCAGGGCGTGGTTGGCAGGTTGCCGCCGTAGATCGAGGAGCAGCCGGTCGCATTGGCGACCATCAGACGGTCGCCGAAGAGCTGGGACAGCAGCTTGACGTAGGGTGTCTCGCCGCAGCCGGCGCAGGCGCCCGAGAAGGCGAAGAGCGGCTCCAGGAACTGCGCGCCGCGCACCGTCGAGAAGTTGACCCGCGCGCGATCGTTGACCGGCAAGCCCTCGAAGAAGGCCAGATTGCGCCGCTCGGTCTCGAGGACGGGCTCCTTGGCCGTCATGTTGATCGCCTTGCGTCCGGCCTCCGTCGTGCTCTTGGCCGGGCAGGCCTCGACGCAGAGGGAGCAGCCCGTGCAGGCGTCGGGATAGATCTGCAGCGTGTAGCGGGTCTCCGGGAAGCCGCGGGCGTCGATCGGCGCGGAGCGGAATCCGTCGGGTGCGTCTTCGAGCCGCGCCTCGTTGTAGAACTTGGCACGGATCACACCGTGCGGGCAGACCAGGCTACAGTTGCCGCACTGGATGCAGATCTCCGGCTCCCAGAGCGGCACGAACTGCGACAGGTTACGCCTTTCCCAGACGGCCGTGCCCGAAGGGAAGGTGCCGTCGACCGGCAGCGCGCTGACCGGCAGCTCGTCGCCGCGGCCGGCCATCATTGCCGCTGTCACCTGCTTGACGAAGTCGGGGGCCTCGTCCGGCACGACCGGCGCCCGCTCGCGGCTGCCGTTCGCCTGCGCCGGCAGATCCACCTTGTGCAGATTGGCGAGCGCCTGATCGACCGCGGCGAAGTTCTGGCGCACGACCTCGGCACCCTTGCGGGCGTAGCTTTTCTCGATGGCGCCTTTGATCTTCCCGATCGCCTGCTCGGTCTCGATGGCCGGGGCGAGCGCGAAGAAGCAGGTCTGCATGATGGTGTTGATGCGATTGCCGAGGCCGGCCTCGCGCGCCACCCGGTAGGCGTCGATGACGTGAAGCTCGATCCGCTTGTCGATGATCTCCTCTTGCAGACCGCGCGGCAGCCGGTCCCAGACCTCGTCCGGGCCGTAGGGGCTGTTCAGCAGGAAGACCGCGCCCGGCGCGGCCTGCGCCAGCAGGTCGGTGGTCTCGACGAAGAAGAACTGATGGCAGCCGACGAAGTCGGCCGACTGTACCAGATAGGGCTTGCGGATCGGTTGCGCGCCGAAGCGCAGGTGGGACACCGTCTGCGAGCCCGACTTCTTGGAATCGTAGACGAAGTAGCCTTGGGCATAGTGCCGCGGGTCCTCGCCGAGGATCTTGATCGAGTTCTTGTTGGCCCCGACCGTGCCGTCGGCGCCGAGGCCGTAGAACAGGGCCTGGTAGAGACCGTCCGCGTTGGCTTGGAAGCGCCCATCGACCGCCAGGCTGGTCCCCGACACGTCGTCGACGATGCCGACGGTGAAGCGGGCCTTGGGCTGTTCCTGCCCGAGTTCGTCGAACACCGACTTGGCCATGGCCGGGGTGAACTCCTTGGACGAGAGGCCGTAGCGCCCGCCGATCACGCGCGGCATGGCGGGCATCGGCAAGCCGCCGTTCGCGGCGGCCTCGGCCAGGGCGGAGACGACGTCGACATAAAGCGGCTCGCCGGTCGCCGCCGGCTCCTTGGCTCGGTCGAGCACCGCGATCGCGCGCAGCGACGCCGGCAGCGCCGCGAGCAGATGCGCCGCCGAGAAGGGCCGGTAGAGCCGCACCTGGACCATGCCGACCTTCTCGCCGGCGGCGGCGAGCGCGTTCACGGTCTCCGCGACCGTCTCGGCGCCCGAGCCCATGACCAAGACGGCCCGCTCGGCATCCGGCGGCCCGCTGTAGTCAAAGGGCTTGTAGCGCCGCCCGGTCGCCTCGGCGAAACGGTCCATCGCGGCCGCGACCAGCTCGGGTGCTTGGGCATAGAAGGGATTGACCGTCTCGCGGGCCTGGAAATGGACGTCGGGGTTGTGCGCCGTGCCGCGGATGAA
>JAKSDN010001372.1 GCA_022360075.1 Kiloniellales bacterium
AAGGACGCACAATGGCGTTCCAGCGCCGAGTTAACTTCCTCACGAGTTCTCAGGATGAGATGATAGCGATCCGTATTGTAGTCGCGAACCCGTCTCAATATCCCTCCCTCAACGTCTCATAAAGCTCCGGCCGGCGCTGCTGCAGCAGCGGATAGCGCCGCCGCACCTCCTCGATGAAGTCGAGGTCGATGAAGGCGGTCACGCAGTCCTCCGCGTCGGAGGCGGTGGCAACGATGGTGCCCCAGGGATCGACGATCATCGAGCGGCCGACGAATGAGAGGCCAGACTTGGGCTCGGTGCCGTACTGGCCGGAGGCGACGACGTAGGTCTGGTTCTCGGTCGCGCGGGCGCGCAGGAAGAACTCCCAGTGGTCGATGCGCGGCGCCAGGAAGGCCGAAGCACAGATCAGCACCTCCGCGCCCTTCAGCGTCATCTCGCGGTAGATCTCGGGAAAGCGCAGGTCCGAGCAGACGCTGAGCCCGAGGCGCGCGTGGTTGGTGCCATAGACGCCGAGCTCGGAGCCGGCCTTAACCTTCTTGGACTCCATGATGCCCGGCGGGATGTCGGTGCGGTTCTTGGCGTCGAACAGGTGGGTCTTGCGGTAGAGCCCGATGATCTCGCCCTCCGGCGAGATGAGCGGCAGGGCGTTGTAGTAGATTTCGCCGCCACCGTGTTCGTACATCGAGCCGGCGACATACATTCCGTAGCGCCTGGCCTTCTCGGCCAGGAGTTTGGTGACCGGGCCGGGGATGGTCTCGGCGATCTCCTTGTAGAGCGTCTCGTCGGAGAAGCCGAGGCCGGTCCAGAGCTCCGGCAGGACGACCAAGTCGGAGCCGCGCGCGCCGGCCACGTCGAGAAAGCCCATCATCTTCTCGACCGTCGCGTCCTTCTCGCCGTCGACGGCCGTGATCTGCACCGCCGAGACGGTCATCTGCCGCTTGCCCTCGATCATGGCTCGCCTCTCCTCCGGACTGACCAACAATCAGGGTATCATGCGCGGTTCCGCCGCGGAGCGCCATCGGACATGCCTCAAGGCAGCGCCGGGCCCTTCACTTGCCCGTGACGGGCGGCGCGGATAGGCTGCGCCGCGCATAACAAGCGAATACGGCGAGGCGTCCTACCAATGCAGATGACCGGCGAATACCGCATCAATGCCGACCGCCTCGCGGTCGGCATTGATGCGG
>JAKSDN010000377.1 GCA_022360075.1 Kiloniellales bacterium
GCGTGGATTGCCGACCAGAGCCCGGGCGATCGCGATGCGTTGGCGCTGGCCGCCGGACAGTGTGCTGCCGCGCTCGCCGATCTGCGTGTCGTAGCCCTCGGGCAGCTGCAGGATGAAGTCGTGCGCGCCGGCCAGCTTCGCCGCCGCGATCACCCGCTCCATCGGCAGCGCGGAATCGGTGAGGGCGATGTTCTCGCGGACCGTCCGGTTGAACAGCACATTCTCCTGCAGCACGACACCGACCTGCCGGCGCAGCCACGTGGTGTCGACGACGGCAAGGTCGACGCCGTCGATCAGGACGCGGCCCCGCTCGGGCACGTGCAGGCGTTGGACCAGCTTGGTCAACGTGCTCTTGCCCGAGCCCGACGAGCCGACGATACCGAGGATCTGGCCCGCCGGCACCTCGAGGCTGACGTCGGACAGGACCTCCGGGCCGTCGAGCCGATAGCGGAAGCTGACGTGATCGAAGGATACATCGCCTCTGATTGCCGGCAGCGCCGCGCGGCTCGGGTTGAAGGCCGGCTCGGCATGGGTGTTCAGGATGTCGCCGAGCCGGTCGATCGAGATCCGCGCCTGTTGGAAGTCCTGCCAAAGCTGGGCGAGGCGCAGCACGGGCTGACTGACCCGCGCGGCCAGCATGTTGAAGGCCACGAGCTGTCCGATCGTCAGGCTGCCCTCGATCACGAGTTGGGCGCCGAACCACAGTGTCAGGGCGATGGTCAGCTTGTTGATCAAGCCCGCGCCCTGCTGCATGACATTGCTGAGCACGCCGGCCTGGAACGAAGTGGCGACGTAGCCGGCGAGCTGCTCCTCCCAGCGCCGCTGCATCTGGGGCTCGACCGCCATGGCCTTGAGGGTCTCGACGCCCGTCACGGACTCGACCAGGAAGGCTTGGTTCTCGGCGCCGCGGCGAAACTTCTCCTCTAGCCGGCGCCGGAAGACCGGCGTGAAGCCGACGGAGAGCGCCACATAGAAGGGAATCGCCGCCAGCACGATATAGGTCAGGGTCGGGCTGAAGTGGTACATCACGACCAGGAAGACCACGGTGAAGAAGAGGTCGATCACCACGGTCAGGGCCGAGCTGGTCAGGAAGTTCCGGATCGTCTCGAGCTCGCGCACGCGGGCCACTGAGTCGCCGACCCGCCTGACTTGGAAATAGCTCATGGGCAGCGCCAGCAAGTGACCGAACAGCTTGGCGCCGAGCTCGACGTCGATGCGGTTCGTCGTGTGCGAGAAGAGATAAGTTCGCAGGCCGGTCAGCAGGATCTCGAAGACCGAGACCACGATGAGCCCGAACACCAGCACGTCGAGCGTCGTGAGTCCCCGGTGCACGAGCACCTTGTCGATCACGACCTGAAAGAACAGCGGTGTGACCAGCGCGAAGATCTGCAGGAAGAAAGAGGCGATCAGGACCTCGGAGAAGAGATGCTTGTAGCGCAGGATCGCCGGGATGAACCAGGCGAGATTGAACTTGCGGAAGCTCTCGCCCAGACCGGCGCGGCGCGTCACCAGGATCAGTCGGCCGCTCCAGGTCTCGAGGAATGTCTCCTTGGGTTGGATGGAGACGCGCTGCTCCCGAGGATCCTGTATCAGGACCTTGTCTTCCGCCGCTTTGGCCAGGACGACAAAACGCCCGTCAGTGAGCTCGGCGATGGCTGGCAGCGGCGTCGATACCAGTCTTGACCAGCTGGTTTTGGTCAGGCGGGACTTGAGGTCGAGCGAGCGGGCCGCGAGCACGATGTCGCGTGCCGTGAAGGGCGCGTTGCCTTTGCCCGCCCGGTGGCGGATCTGTTCGGCGTTCGCCGCGCGCTCGTGCAGCAGGGCCAGTCCCACGAGACAGGACAGTCCCGTGTCCACCGCCTCCGAGGGCAGCCGGGTGGGCTCGCAGCTCGCCTCGGGCTCCGACTGGGGCGCCATTTCCGGGGCCCGGCTTTCTGCGGGCTGATTCATCGCCGCGTCTCGTATCGGGTTTGAGAGGGCATCATCGATAGTCCCCCGATCGGGCGCTGACCGCTTCGGCCAAGGCGCCAAGCGACCAAGTCAAGGATGCGCATTATACAACAAATGGTAGTGGAGTGTTGCCATCTTCCGACGTCCATATCGGATTTCTGGATATCTCTTCACCGCGCTGAGGTCTCGACGGAGAGGTCACGACGCAAAGCAACCACAGAACGATCCCTCCTCGCCTCGGGGTTCACTCGGCGCGGCAGAGTCGCTCGAGGCGAAACCCGCCACTTTGCCATTGCGAACAACATGACCTCTGTAACTATTTCATAAAAAAGAAGAAATTTTGTCGTTTTTGCGGCCGCGAGAATGACCGGGAAAAATCTGGCGAAGCATGCATCAATTTCGACTTGCAATCTTCACGGCTCCGTGATCTTGATTCGTCCAATCTAGCTAAGTCGAATGTACGAGACAAGAGGGTTGGTGAATGGCGTGAAACACCCTGTTTTCGCCAGTCGTCAGGTACAGTACGCGGGAGGTAGGATCGAATTCCCTGCGACTATTAAGGGTATTGCGGCTGGCTTCGTGAAACTCGAGTTCCTTGTTCGGGCCGACCTCATGGCGGAGCATCGCCGGATGCGATCGACCGAGAGAGAAGGAGCGCACGCGTGATGACCGGACCACGGGATGAAGCGAAGGAAGCGATAGTCGATAGCGGGCAAACCAAGGATGCACACGACCGCCGGCCAA
>JAKSDN010001444.1 GCA_022360075.1 Kiloniellales bacterium
ACCTGCCCGACGCCCGGCACTCGCGCCAGGGCGTCCTTGACGTTCAAGGTCGCGTAGTTGCGCAGGTAGAGCATGTCGTAGCGCTCGTTGGGCGAGCGCAGGTGCACCACCATGGTCAGGTCGGGCGAGCTCTTGATGACGGTGACGCCGAGCTGGCGCACCACGTCGGGCAGGCGTGGCAGAGCCTGGGAGACGCGGTTCTCCACCTTCTGCTGGGCCAGGTCCGGGTCGGTGCCGATCGCGAAGGTCACGGTGAGCGAGAGGTTGCCGTCGGTCGTGGCCAGCGAGTTCATGTAGAGCATGCCCTCGATGCCGTTGATCTGCTCCTCCAGCGGGGTCGCCACCGTCTCGGCGATGACCGCCGGGTTGGCGCCGGGGAACTGCGCCTGGACCACGACCGAGGGCGGCGTCACCTCGGGATACTCGGCGATCGGCAGGTTGAGCATGGCGATCAGGCCACCGAGGAAGATCAAGACCGAGACCACACCGGCGAAGATCGGCCGATCGATGAAGAAGCGCGGGAAGGACATGGCGGGGTGCCTGTGTGCGGTCGGGAACTAAGTTGCGAGCTTCGTGTCGGTCGAAAACCGAAGACCGTCTTTCAGAGCGTCGCCGAGTGCATCATCTTCACGTTGTCACCCTCGGGCTTGACCCGAGGGTCCATCGAGCTCCGGGACTCGGACCTCGATGGATTGCCGGGAGCGCGAAGCGCTCGGGCTTCGCCCGCCCGGCAATGACAATCGTGGGGCGGGTGAATACGAGCGCCTAACCGCTCACCCTTGCGCCCGAGACTGCGGTCTGGAGGCAAGCGCCATTATCCCAGAATCGCGAGTGCTTCAGTTCGCCACCGTGAGCTCGGCGCCGCTCGGCTTCTCGGACAACAGCGTCGGCCTCTCGCCCTCGGGCGCGTGGGGCGCGACGGTCAGGCCGGGACGCACCTTCATCAGGCCGCCGACGATGACCCGCTCGCCGACTTCGAGCCCGCGCGTGATGACGCGCTTGCCGTCGACGGAGGCGCCGAGCGAGACCTCGCGATAGACGACCTGGTCGTTCTCGTCGACGAGGTAGACGAACTTCCGGTCCTGGTCCGTGCCGACCGCGCCCGGGTTCAGCAGGACGACCTCTTCGACCGTGGGCCCGCCGAGCCGCACCTCGGCGAA
>JAKSDN010000265.1 GCA_022360075.1 Kiloniellales bacterium
AGAACATCGATCTGATGAACCTGGCCGGCTTCTGCCGCAACTGCCTGTCGAAGTGGTACCGGGCCGCGGCCGAGGAGAAGGGCCTGGAGATGGACTACGAGCAGGCGCGCGAGATCGTCTACGGCATGCCCTATGCCGAGTTCAAGGCCAAGTACCAAACCGAGGCCAGCGCCGAACAGAAGGCCGCTTTCGCGGAGGCGCAGGCCAAGGCATCGCACTGACCTGAGGCTAGATCGCTCAGGAGCATTGGACCACCGTCGTGCGTCCTTCGAGCCGCGCCCTATCGGGCGCTCCTCAGGATGAGGTAGATCTTTGGTGGCATAAAGAAATGTCCTCATCCTGAGGAGCCCGCGACAGCGGGCGTCTCGAAGGACGCACCCTGGCATTCCAGCCACACGTCAATTTCTTCACAAGCTCTGAGGAGCGCTCGACAGAGCGCGTCTCGAAGCACGCAGGCTCTTCATCCAGCGCTCCAAGCCTCTTGCCGTTCCTGTCGCAGAACGCCGATCTATTCTCGCCCGGACTTTTGCCCCTCTTACATCCTGAGAAGCGCACTTCAGGGCGCGTCTCGAAGGGTTCGGTACGGACCGCGCGAAGCGCTTGGGGATGGTCATGCAGCTCCGTCCGAAAGCTCGAGCCACTAAATTCACAAGCTCAGCCTGAGAGAGACGGTTGAACCCGAAAGGCAAAAAGGGCGGCTGAGCGCGTTCCAAGAGTCCAGATTGGTGACCCCCGGTCCTGTCACCCGCTACTCGCTATCGAACTCGACGCCCAGTTTCCTTCCCGTCTGCCAGCGCACGTGGCAGCGATAGCGCGGTCCGTTGAGAACCTGAAGGGTCACCGTCTCGGGGCAATCGAAGATGTCGGCGGCCTCGAGCCTGGCGCCGGTCTCCGAGAGATCCTGGATCACGCAGTCGATGACGCAGCTCGCATAGTTGTAGATGATCTGGCCGGAGCGCAGGGTTCGGGTGCGCTTGGCGCGGCGGCGGCCGTCGTCGTTAGCGCGCGGCTCGGCGCGCCGGTCCGAGGTATCCTCCTCTTGAGCCGCGTTCCGCTGCGCCTCGACCTGGCGCTTGAGCAGGCAGGCGATGCGCTCGCTGAGCTCCTCCTTGCTGAAGGGCTTCACGAGGAAGTCGTCCACCCCGAGGCTCAGCCCCTCGACCTTTTGCTCGCTGCCGATCAGGCCGGATTGGATCAACACCGGCAGATCGACCTGCGCGGCTTGGAGCCGGCGCAGCACCTCGAAGCCGTCGATGCCCGGCAGCGTGATGTCGAGAAGGATCAGGTCGTAGCCGTCGCCCTGGGCCCGCTCGACGGCCTCCTCGCCCCGCGCGACCGTGTCGCAGGCATGCCCGCCCGATGCCAGCATGGCCTCGACCGCGGCGGCCGTCGCGGCATCGTCCTCGACCTGTAGCACGCGCATTTGGAGCACCAGTGGTCCGCACCTATGCTCATTTGTCTAACCAAAAGGTTGATAAAGCTTTAGGGCGGCCCAGGCTGCTTCGAGGGCTCAGGCGGCGTTGCGGCTCATCTCTTGTGTCTTGCGCTCGACCATGAGGGTCAGGTCGTCGACGATCCCCGAGAGCGCCTCGATCGCGCGCTTGGCGGCGGCGAGCTGGTCCTTGATGTCCGCCAGGCCGGGCTCCGCGTGCCGCGGCTCGAAGCTGTCCGAGCCCTCCAGAAGCCAGGCAGGCGACACGCCGAGCATTTGGGCCAGCATGACGAGCCGATTCGGCCGCGGCTCGCTCTCGTCGCGCTCCCAGCGGGTCAGGCTGCGGGTCTTGACGCCAAGCCGGCGGGCGGCTTGCGCGGTCGAGAGGCCCACCCGCTCGCGCGCGAAGACGAGGCGTTGGCCGAGGGTCTCGTGAACCGTGTCGCTGGCGATGCTCATGAAAAGTCCATACTCCGTGGTCAATTTCGCGGGGCGCGCCGAAGGCCGAGATCGGGCTGCCGGCACATCCCAGCGGGGAAAAACGGCGGGCACGATGACGAGCCCGGAATTGGGCGCAACCTAAGGAGAAAGCCCCGCAGGGTCAAACCGCGGCCCTCTTCGCCTCCGTCAGAGGGTGCCGAGGCAGTGGGCCGTTGCCTCGCCTCTAACGGGCGCCTACGTCTAGGGAGGAGCGCTTGTCGCAGCCCTGCCGCGCCAGGCGCCGGTCATGAAAGTTCCATCCGGACAGGGGAGCAGCGCGATGCAGCGACGACAGTTTCTTGGCGCAACCGCCGCCACGCTCGCCGGTCCCGCCCTGCTTGGCTGGCCGCTCGGGGTGAGCGCGGCGGATTATCGCGTCCGCTACTTTCCCGCACGGCCGGGCGCGCGCTCGCGCGACGTGGCGCTCGCGCCGGACGGGACGGTCTGGTACTGCGGCCAGCGCGACGGCACGTTGACCCGGCTCGATCCCAGTGACGGCGCACTGCACCCGGTCTCGCTAGGCGAGGGCGCCGCACCCCATGGCGTCGTCTGGGGGCCGGACGAGGCTTTCTGGGTCACCGAGGGCGGCCAGAACGCGATTGCCCGGCTCGATCCGGACGGCGACAAGGTCGATCTCATCCCGCTGCCTTCCGACTTCGCGCGGGCGAACCTCAACACCGGCGTGTTCGACAACGACGGCACCTACTGGTTCACCGGGCAGAACGGCGTCTACGGGCGGGTCGATCCGGCCTCGGGCCGCATCGAGGCCTGGTCCAGCCCCGGCGGCCGCGGCCCTTACGGCATCACGGTCACGCCGCAGGGCGAGGTCTGGTACGCCTCGCTCGCCGGCAGCCACATCGCCCAAGTCGATCGCGAGTCCGGCGCGGCCAGGGTCGTCAAGCCGCCGACGGCGGGCCAGGGCGCGCGCCGGGTCTGGGCGGACTCGCGCGGCAGGCTCTGGGTCAGCGAGTGGAACAGCGGCCAGGTCAGCGTCCACGACCCGGCCGAGGGCACCTGGCGCCAGTGGAAGCTGCCGGGCGAGCGGCCGCGCGCCTATTCGGTCTACGTCGACGAGCGCGACAAGGTCTGGCTGACCGATTTCGGCGCCAACGCGATCGTGCTGTTCGACCCGGAGACCGAGAGCTTCACCTCCTTCCCGAGCGACCGTGCGAACGCCAATGTCCGGCAGATGGCCGGGCGCCCCGGCGAGGCCTGGGGCGGAGAGTCCGGTGTCGACCGCCTCGTGATGATCGCCTTCGGCCCGACCGGGTGAGCGGCCTTCGCCCAACGCTTGTCTGCCTTCTGCTGATGCATTTCGCCGCCGCCGCGAGCGCCGCCGAACGAGACCTGCTGTCCGCCGGTGCCGCCGCGTTCGAGCCTTGTCGGGCCTGCCATGCTTTCGACGCGCAGGCTGGTGGCTTGGCCGGCCCGGACTTGGCGGATCTCATCGGCCGGCCGGTCGGCGGCTCGCCGCGCTTCGACTACTCCGGCGTGTTGCGCGCCGCCGGGGACCGGGGACTGGTCTGGGATCGGGCGAGGCTCGAGGCCTTCCTGGCCGACCCCGAAGGCATGTTCCCCGGCATGTGGATGTCCTACCCCGCCATCCGCGACCCGAACGAACGCAAGGCCCTCGTCGCCTTCATCGCCGCGCAGCAGGGACTGCCGCCGCGTTGATGGGCATTGGCGAGCGTGTCTCCCGCAAGGCGGGGACAGGAAAAGGACGTGCCATCGTCCGGGACTGGATCTCGTACCGAGCTGCGTAGAGTCGAGCCTATTCCTCAATCGTCACAAGTCACTTTCAACACAGATTGGTGTTAACCGAACGCTGTCGCGGCGCGGCAATGGCTCGCGGCTTCTTGCCCGCTGTGAGAAATCCGTGCGCAGTCGAGGTGTGCTGACTGCGCTCGTCGGCGCTGACGGACGACGCCGATGCCTTGCGGGTGTACGAAAAGGCCGGCTTCAAGTCCCCGGTCTCGGCGATGGAACGGTCGATCCACCAACGACATCTTGGGCGTCATGCGCCCGTCGCGCACCGGAGGTGCCGCTGCCTTCTTGGCATAGCCTTGCGTGCCAAGGACCCGGACCGACATCACCGGCCACCGCCACAGCCCCATCGTTTCGACGGGAGTGATCGTCGTCCTCGGACCAGCCGCCGCGGATCCACGCACGGCCGGCGGGCCGTTCGCTCAAGGATCGATTTGGC
>JAKSDN010000425.1 GCA_022360075.1 Kiloniellales bacterium
CGCATAGATGAGGCCGATCACGATACCGTTCAGGGCGAGCTGCAGAAGGAACCCCGTGTCCATGGCCGCCGCTCCGTCCAGGACCCTAGTCTCGTCCGCCCGTCCCCCCGTTAGGTCCCTGCCACGGCTTCGACGACGATCCCGGAACCCTCGACGCGCAGGATAATGGCATAGTTGTGGGCCTGGTTGTGATCGTCGAATTCGATCTTCCGACCGGTCAGCGATTCGAAGCTCGTGCTTTCCAGCGCGTCGCGAACGGCCGAGGGATCCGCCTTGCCGGCACGGGTGATCGCATCCGCGATGACCCTGAGCGCCTCGTAGCCTTCGAAGCTCTGATAGTTCGGCAGCTCTCCGTAGGCCTTCTCGAAAGCCTCGACGAAGCTCTTGTTCGCGGCCGAATCGAGCCCGGTCGCGTAGGGAAAGACGCTGGTCGTTCCATCGAGCATGCCTGTGGAAACCAAGGTGTCCTGCAGCTCGTCGAGGGCCACTCGGCCTGTCAGGTGGCTTTGGATATCCATGCTGCGGAACTGGCGCAGGAAGTTGAGCTCGTCGGCGCCGATGGCATAGAGCGCGACGGCATCCGGCTTCTTGGCGCGGATCCGCGTCAGCACGGTGGTGAAGTCCGCCGTGTTCTGCTGATAGAAGTCCGCGGAGACGACCTCGATGCCCCGCGCCTCGAGCGCGGCGGAGAGCGCGGCGTGGCCGCCCCGGCCGTAGTCGGTGTCCTCACCGACGAAGGCGACCGTCTTGACGGTTCTCTTGTCGCCGAGATAGTTGCCGAGTGCCACGGCGAGTCCGGCATCGGAAGGATTGATCCGGAAGGTCCATTCGTTGCCGCCGACACCGGCTTGCTCGGTGATCTTCTTCGATGTCGACACGCCGACGACGAGCGGCGTCTCCGCCCGCTGGACGATGGGCATCGCGGCCAGCGTCACCGAGCTGCAGAGGCATCCGATGATGGCCGTGACCTCGTCCTGCAGCAGGCTCTCGATACTCGTTACGCCCTGTGACGGGTTGCATTGGTTGTCCTGCACGACGAGCTCGAGCGGCTTGCCCAGTATGCCGCCGGCGGCGTTGATCTCGGCGATGGCCAGCTCGGCACCCCATTGCTCGTGCTGTCCCAAGGCCGCGACGCCACCCGAGACGGGCACCGACATGCCGATCTTGATCCCCTCCTCCGCAAGCGCAGGGCCGTGGATCAGTAGGCCGAGCGCCAGCGCCGCACCCAAGCATCTCGATGAACGACCGACAGTCATGTTTTTTCCTCCCCTGTTGCGCCTTGTGGCGAGCGAGCATCGGCTTATTGAATGTTTCATATAAAGAAACAAATACTGTGATTGTTCTGTTATATCGCTCACAGTCGCATATAGATGTCAAGCACGCAGGCTCTGCTACGATTTTCGGGCTGATGCCCCCACTGTTTTGGAGATCGGGATCTGTGTCGCGCGGCGGGTTTCAGGCCACGCCGGTGAAAGCCCGGGTCGCGCTCGAAGGGATGGCGCCGGAGGCGCTACCGAACGGATAAGCGCTTGCGCCCTGTTTCACCGAAAGCCGGCTGGCCGCCCTATGAAGCCCGGCGACCATGGCGTCGGAGTTCGGGATCTCGAAGAGGTGATCGGGAATGATCAGGCCAAGGGCCGCGACAATGCGGTCGTCCTTACCGAAAACGGGAACGGCAATGGCGGCCAGGCCAGGGGCGCTCTCACCTCGGCTGAAGGCGACACCGTCCTGGCGCACGCTTGCCAGGAGCCGAACGAAATCCTGCTTCTCGACCACCGTGCTCTGGGTGATCCGCACCAGAGGGTGCCGCTCGATGAAGGCATCGAGCGCAGCCGGCTCGAAGTCCGAAAGCAGCGCCTTCCCGGCCGACGTGGCGTGATAGGGCAGAATGGTCCCGGCGCGCCAGCGGCCGTCAAGGAACAAAGGGCCTTCCACGGCAATGAGATGAAAGACACTCTCTTCCGCCATGACGCTCAGTGTCGCAGTGTGCTGAAACCAGTCGACCACCTCGCGCATGATCGGCAGGGCATCGGCGGCGAGCGGATGATCCTTCGCATAGAGCGCGCCGAGAGCGAAGGCCTTGTAGCCGATGCGATAGCGTCGTGAGACGGGATCCTGGGCGAGGTAGCCGAAGTCCCGGAACACCGCGAGAATCTTCGAAACCTTGCCTTTGGGGAAACCCGATCTTGCGGCGACCTCGCCGACGGAGAGGGCGCCATCGGCCGCGAAGAAGTGCTGAAGAATCTCCAGCGAGCCTTCCAGGGTCTTCATCATCACCTCGATGTGGCCGCCACGAGCAGCAGCGCGAGGGGCGCAAGCCTCATTTCCATCGGATGGCCAAAGCCTGCAGCGACGGTCTATACCCCGTGTCGCAGGAGAAGCGTATATCACTTTTTGCGACAATCTAGCAATTTCGTTCGCTATTAAGAAACACTTGGCGCGGGCCATCGCCGCAAAGCCTGGTGACGCTCACTTGGAAAGAGCTGCGGCCGCCCACTTAGCCGGTCGGATCCTGCGGCCTAAGGTTCTTTCAGCTCTGCTTGCCGCCGAGCGGCCTCGAAGGCGCCCCGCCAGTCGTCGCCGTGCACGGACAGGAGTACCGATCCCTCGGTCACGAAGAAGACCGGCGGATAGACCCGACGCAGCTGGGGTGCTGCCTTGCGCAGAACAGGGTCCGTCTCGCCGAACGACCCGACGGTCGCCACGTCTCTGGTTCGCTCGATCACGTTCACCGCCACGGTGAAGCCGAGCTCCTCCGCCACCGCGGTGACGTCCGGAAGATGATTGCGCTTGAAAGCCATACAAGGCGGACAGTCTTCTGCGCCGTAGAAGTGAAAGGTGACATCTGCCGCCCCCGGCCTGTCGACAATACCCTGGCCGGCCGTGGCGAGTGCCGGGACAAGGTTCACCAAGCCGACGGCGGACAAGGTTGCGACGACCGCCGTCCTGCGTGTCCAGATCTTCATCCTTGCGCTCCTCCGGTTTCCGGTGGACTGAAATGACGTCTGCTATCGAGCCTTGAAGCCACCGCGCTCGAGAATCTTAAAGCTCTCGATCAGCGCTCGGATCGCGGCCAGATCCAGGTCAGTCATGCTCAACCTGGCGCTCTCAGCGCCTCCCGGCGCAGCGAGTCTTCGGCCAAGAGAGCCTCGACAAGACGCGGAATGGCATCGAAGGCGGCGCGCTTGGAAGACTCGTGACGCGCATCTCCGAATTCCTGGTACTCCACACCAATGTGGTGGAAGGCCTCGACCCCAAGGTACTTCGAGCAGGTGCGCACATGCGGAATAAGATGGCCAGCGCCGTCGTTCAACTCGCCGGGGCCGAAGCCGAACTCCCCGCAGGAGGTCAGCAGCACCAGCGTCTTTCCGCTCAAAGTCGGTTCCAGCGGCTGGTCGCCACGCGCCAAATCGAAGGTGAAAGTCTTGTTGACCCGAATGACCTGGTCGAACCAAGCCTTGAGCGCCGAAGGCATGCCGTAGTTGTACTTCGGCGTGCCCATGACGATGACGTCTGCCGCACGCAGCTCTTCGATCAGGCTGTCAGATACTGCGAGCACCGCGCGTTGCGCATCGTCCCGCTCCGCCTCATCGGTGAAGCAGGCGTCGATCCAGGCTTCCGAGACGGGGCCCGGCGTCTGGACACCGACGTCGCGGCGGATCACCCGCGTGTCCGGTTCACCCGCGCACCACGCAGCCACGAAACACTCGGTCAGGGCACGGCTAACAGAGCGGTTCACGCGAGCGCTTGCGTCGAGATGCAGAAGAGTCGTCATGAGGCCGCCTCCGAGAGTTGCGAGCGGCGACATGCTGCTAAAGATCGACATCATCCAACAAGTTCGTATTCGTCAGGTGACGGATGAGAAACAGCCGATCGCTCTGCGCCCACTTGCGTCATGAACCGCTGTTCTGACACGATTGTTACGCTCAGCCCTGGGGGCGATTGGGCTCCGGCAAATCAACAAGACTACGGACGGGCATGGCACGGCTTCCGC
>JAKSDN010000624.1 GCA_022360075.1 Kiloniellales bacterium
CAGGTGGCGTTCCGGCAGGACGAGCGCCGGACGTTTTGGCAAGCCGCCCAGCACCGCGATGCCGAGCGGCCCGACGGCCTCGCGCAAGAGCCGCGTATGCCCGGGCCCACCGACCCGGTTGAAGATGACCGCGACCGGCCGTAGGCCGGCGCGATAGGTCGCGAAGCCGTGCAACAAGGCCGCCGCCGAGGCCGCCATGCCGCGCGCGTCAATGACCAGGATCACCGGCCAGCCGGTGAGTGCCGCGAGGTCGGCGGTCGAGCCGCTGCCGTCGGTCGCGCCGTCGAAGAGGCCCATCACGCCCTCGGCGATCACCAAGTCCGCGTCCGCGCCGGCCCGCGTGACCTGGCCGGCCAGGGTTTCCGGGCGCATGGCCCAGGGGTCGAGGGTGGCGCAGGGCCGTCCGCTGGCGGCGGCATGAAAGGCCGGATCGATGTAGTCGGGCCCGACCTTGGCCGAGCCGACCCGAACGCCTGCGCGGCGCAGGGCACGCAAAAGGGCCAGCGTCACGGTCGTCTTGCCGCTGCCCGAGGCGGGCGCCGCGATGATCAGCCCCTTGGACACGTCTGATCCTTGAACGATGCCGGCTTCAGCCGGCCGCGCGGGCCCGTTGGGCCAAGGGGTCGGCCTCCAGGATGCGGCCGGAGAGCGCGCCGAGCCAGTCGAGCCCGGCCCGTAGCCGCACCACCTGCCCGATCACGACCATGGCCGGCGGCTCCAGGCCCTGCGTAGCCGCATCCTGCGCGCAAGTGGCCAGGCTCGTCTCCAACACCGCCTGTTCGGCCGTGGTCGCCTTGCTGACGAGGGCGACCGACTCGCCGGGGTCGCGACCCGCGGCGATCAGGCGCTGGGCGATGATGTCCAGGTGCTTGAGCGCCATGTAAATCACCAGCACCGGCGAGCCTTGGGCCAGAGCCGGCCAGTCGAGGTTGTCGGGCACCTCGCCGGTCACCGAATGCCCGGTGAGGAAGGTGACCGCCGAGTTGGTCTCGCGATGGGTCAGGGGGATGCCCGCCTGTGCCAGACCGCCCAGCCCGGCCGAGATCCCGGCAATCACCCGAAAGGGCACGCCCGCCCCGACCAGGGCCAGCGCTTCCTCGACGCCGCGGCCGAAGACGTAGGGATCGCCGCCCTTCAGGCGCAACACCCGCCGTCCTTCCCTGGCGAGCTGGATCAGGCGGTGGGAGATGTCGGCCTGCTTCGGCGAGGGCTTGCCGCCGCGCTTGCCCGCGTATTCGAGCACCGCGGCCGGCGGTGCCAGCGCCAGGATGTCCGGCGAGACCAGCGCGTCGTGCACCACGACCTCGGCCTGGCGCAGGCCGTTGAGGGCATGCAGCGTCAGCAGGCCGGGATCGCCCGGCCCGGCCCCGGCCAGCCAGACCCAGCCGGGCTCCAATTTCGGCAAATCGAACGGCAAGCGTTCCATGGCAGCGAGACTAGGCGCTGCGGCGGGAGCCGTGCAACCGCTAGCAACGCCGTGGACACCGCAGGGCCGAATCGCGCCTCACTTCACCTGGTCAGCACGGCCGGCGCACCCTTAAAATGCGCCCATGGAAGAAGCCTCCGACAAGCCGCTGCGTCGCGGCTGGACCACCGGTGCCTGTGCGACGGCGGCGACACGCGCAGCCTATGGCGCACTCCTGACTGGGGCCTTCGAGGACCCTGTGACCATCACCCTGCCCAAGGGCCAGACGCCGGCCTTCGCCCTGGCGCGCGAGGCGCTGGGAGCCGACTACGCCCTCGCCGGCATCGTCAAGGACGCCGGCGACGATCCGGACGTGACCCACGGCGCGATGGTGATCTCCACGGTCCGGCGCGCCGCGCCCGGCAGCGGCGTCGTCTTCAAGGCCGGTGCCGGCGTCGGCACCGTCACCAAGGCGGGCCTGCCGCTGCCGGTGGGCGAGCCGGCGATCAACCCGGCGCCGCGCGCGATGATCAGTGATGCGGTCGCCGCACTCGCCGCCGCGCAAGGCGACAGTGGCGACATCGAAGTCGAGATCTCGATCCCCGGCGGCGAGGCCTTGGCGGCCAAGACCTGGAACCCGCGCCTGGGCATCGAGGGCGGGCTTTCGGTGCTCGGGACCACCGGTGTCGTGGTGCCCTATTCCTGCTCGGCCTGGATCCACTCGATCCATCGCGGCATCGACGTCGCCCGGGCCAACGGCCACGACCACGTCGCCGGCTGCACCGGCTCGACTTCGGAGAAGGCGGTGCAGGCGCTCTACGCCCTGCCGGACGGCGCGATGCTGGACATGGGCGACTTTGCCGGCGGGCTGCTGAAGTATCTGCGCCGCCATCCCCTGCCCCGCCTGACCCTGGGCGGCGGCTTCGCGAAGATCTCCAAGCTCGCGGCCGGCCACCTCGACCTGCATTCAGGGCGCAGCCAGGTCGACTTCGAGGCTTTGGCCGAGCGCTGTTCGTCGCTGGGCGCCGGAAGCCCGCTGTCCGAGCAGGTCCGGTCGGCTCGGACCGCCAAGCAGGCCCTCGAGATCGCCTGCCAGGCCGGCCTGCCCCTGGCCGATGCGACCGCCCAGGCAGCACGTCAGACCGCGCTCGGCGTGCTAGCGGGCGAAACGACGGTCGAGGTGCTGATCGTCGACCGTCAGGGCAACTTGGTCGGACGGGCGGGTGACTGACCGCAAGCGGCTGCTGATCCTGGGCGGCACCAGCGAGTCGGCGGCCCTCGCGGCCCTGGCCGAGTCGGAGCCCCGCCTGGAGGCGATCACCTCCCTCGCCGGGCGCACGCGCCACCCCGCCCGCCCACCCGGCAAGCTGCGCGTCGGCGGCTTCGGTGGGTCGGCGGGACTGTCGGCCTACATCACGGAGGAATCCATCGACCTACTGGTCGACGCCACGCACCCCTACGCCGCGCGGATCTCGGCCGCAGCGGCGGAGGCGGCATCGGACAGCGGCGTGCCACGCCTCCTGCTCCGGCGCCCGGCCTGGAAGCCGCAAGCGGGCGACCGTTGGCTCCCGGCCGCCGACAACACGGCGGCAGCCCAGGCCTTGCAAGGCTTGGGCAAGAGGGTCTTCCTGTCGATCGGGCGGCAAGATCTGGCGCCCTTCGCGCCCTTGTCCGATCTCTGGTTCCTGGTGCGCATGATCGACCGCCCCGACGCACCCCTCGACCTGGGGCCGCACGCGCTTGTCCTGGGACGCGGACCCTTTGCCGAAGAGGACGAGCGCGAGCTGTTGGTCGAGCATCGGATCGAGGCCCTGGTCAGCAAGAACAGCGGCGGCAGCGCCACCTACGCCAAGCTCGCCGCCGCGCGCAGCCTGGGCTTGCCGGTCGTCATGATCGAACGTCCCGCCGCGCCGCCCGGGTGCACCGTCGACACGGTCGAAGCGGCCTGGGCCCGGATTCAAGACCATCTCTGGTAAGGCGCCGAACCCTTGCTCTACGACAAGCTCCCCGACCATTTCCAAGGCTACGTCGCCGCGCTGCTCGAGCATGCCGAGACCGCGCTCTGGCCGGAGCGCCGGGCGGCGCTAGAGAGCTTCTACCAGGGGATTGAAAATTGCTCGGAGGCCGATCTGACGGCAGCGACGAATGCCCTGGGCCTGGTCGCGCCAAGTGGCGAGCAGCCGGCCATGACGCTCTACCGGGTGATGCTCACCGCCTATCTCGAGCGCCTCGGCGAGGCGGAGATCACCAACCCCGACCAGGCCTGGCTCTACAGCCTATCCTTCAGCCGCGACCACGCGGCCCTTGCAGAAAGCTGGTACGCCGAACATCCGGAACATCGGCTGGAGGAATGAGGAGATAACTTATCCTCGTCGGAGGCTGCGCGCCGGCAAGTAGCTCTCCACCACTTTCCATTGTCATTGCCGGTGTCATTGCCGGGCAGGCGAAGCCCGAGCGCTTCGCGCTCCCGGCAATCCATCGAGGTCCGAGACCGGGACCCTGATGGACCCTCGGGTCAAGCCCGAGGGTGACAATTCAGAGGAAAACGCCCGTCAAGTACTTAAAATATGGCCTCTTTCTTCACGCCCGCCGCTTCGGCCGCAGGAGATGCACGTGCTCCGGGTCATAGAGCTTGCTGTCGCGGAACTCGGCCTCGCCCAGCACCGGCCCCACCAGTATCAAGGCGGTGCGGGTGATCTTGGCGGCGCGGACCTTGTCGCGGATGTCGGCGAGGCTACCGCGGATCACCTGCTCGTCCGGCCAGCTCGCCCGATAGACCACGGCGACCGGACAATCTTCGCCATAGCTTGGCACCAGGTCTTCGACCACCTTGCGAAGATTGCGGATCGAGAGATGGATGGCGAGGGTCGCGCCCGAGCGGCCAAGCTCTGCCAGGTCTTCGCCCGCCGGCATGGCCGAGGCCTTCATGGCGGTGCGGGTCAGGATCACGGTTTGGCTGACCTCCGGCAGGGTCAGCTCGCAGCCCAGGGTCGCCGCCGCCGCGGCATAGGCGGGCACGCCGGGCGTGATGTCGTAGGCGATGCCCAGCGCCGCCAGGCGCCGGATCTGCTCGGCGATGGCGCCGTAGAGCGACGGATCGCCGGAATGGACCCGGGCGACGTCCTCACCGGCCGCATCGGCGCGCTGCATTTCCTCAATGATCTGGTCCAGCGTCATCGGCGCCGTATCGAGCACCCGGGCCTCGGGTGCGGCCCAGCCGAGCACCTCGGTCGGCACCAGCGAGCCGGCGTAGAGCACCAGCGGCGCACTGGCGATCAGATCGCGCCCGCGCAACGTGATCAGATCCGGCGCGCCGGGGCCGGCGCCGATGAAGTGCACGGTCACGCCGCGTCCTCCGACGAGCGGCCCTGCTTGTCGCCATAGCCGCGCGGCGTGTAGACCCAGAGGCCTCCGTCACCGCGCGCCAGACGGCGGGTCGCGCTCGAACCGATCAACACTAGCGTCAGCATGTCGACGGCCTCGGGAGTCACTTCGTCGAGCCGAAGCACCGAGACCGATTCGTCCGCGCGGCCGAGGTTGCGGGCCAGCACGACCGGCGTCTCGGCCGGCCGGTCTTGGCGCAGGATCGCAACCGCATCGCCGAGCTGCCGCCGACGCCGACGCGAGACGGGATTGTAGAGCGCGACGACGAAATCGCCCTCGGCCGCGGCCTTCAGCCGCCGCTCGATCGCCGGCCAAGGAGTCAGCAAGTCGGAAAGCGAGATTGCGCAGAAGTCATGTCCCAGAGGGGCGCCGATGCGCGCCGCCGCGGCTTGCAGGGCGGAAATGCCGGGCGCCACGGTCACCGCAA
>JAKSDN010001075.1 GCA_022360075.1 Kiloniellales bacterium
AACAGCCCCGAGGCTGGCCGGATCGTGAGGCACGCTGCCGCTAGGCCCTGGTAGAGGTCGACCAACCCCGGGCAGGCCTCCAGAGCCGCCGCGGTCAGCCCGCGACAGCGGCGCAGCGTCACGAGGTCGGCTTGCAACGGGTCGGCGGGCAATAGCGTCGGTGCCTCCGAGAGTGCGCAGGCGGCTGTCAGCCAAAGATAGAATCCCTCGTTCAGATCGCGGCGCGGCGACCAATCGATCAGCGCCGGCAGGCGTAGCGTCTCGCCGTCGAAGGAAGCGCGCGCAGCCGGTGACCGTCGGTCACGACGGTCGGTCTTGAACGCCTCCTTGATCTCTACCGCCAGCCCGTCGCTTAGGCCTCGGAACAGGACCGCCAGCCGGCTGGACATTTCCTCGAGCGTGACCCCGGCGTCGTGATGCGGGGAGCGGCCGTCGTCTCGGTCGACGACGGCATCCCACAGGAGACCGACACTCTCCTCCGGCTCCCAGAGCTTGAGCTTGGAAGGGAGATCGGCCAGCTTCGCCATGAGGCTTAGCCGTAAACAGCCGCGACGAGATCTCGCAGCCCGCGCTTCACCTCGTCGTCGTCGCTGAGCGGCTGGATCAGGGCGACCTCGACGGCCTGATCGATCGCCATGCCGTCGCCGATCAGCGTGGCCGCGTAGACCAGGAGGCGGGTAGAGACGCCCTCCTCCAGGTCCTGCCCCTTCAGAGCCCGCAGCTTGCCGGCCAGGCGGATCAGCGGCGCGACCCGTTCCGGCGCCAGCCCGCTTTCCGTCGCCACGATCTCGGTCTCCGCGTCCGGCGGCGGAAAGTCGAACTCAAGCGCCAGGAAGCGCTGGCGTGTCGAGGGCTTCAAGGTCTTGAGGATGTTCTGGTAGCCGGGATTGTAGGAGACCACGAGCATGAAGCCGGGCGGGGCCTCCAGCGTCTCGCCGGTACGGTCGATCGGCAGGATACGGCGGTCGTCGGTCAAGGGGTGCAGGACGACGCTCACGTCCTTGCGCGCCTCGACGACCTCGTCGAGGTAGCAGATCCCGCCCTCGCGCACGGCTCGCGTCAGCGGTCCGTCGATCCAGACCGTCTCGTCGCCCTTGAGAAGATAGCGGCCGATCAGGTCGGCGGCGCTGAGGTCGTCGTGGCAGGCGACGGTGTGGATCGGTCGGCCGAGGCGCGCCGCCATGTGCGTCACGAAGCGGGTCTTGCCGCAGCCGGTCGGGCCCTTCAGCAGCAGCGGTAGGCGGTTGCGGTACGCGGCTTCGAAGACGGCGCATTCGCCGCGCAGGGGACGGTAGAAGAGGGCGTCGCGGGGCGCCCTCTCCTTCACTGTGGCTAATCCAGTGACATCTTCCGGCACAGCTTACTCCGCAGGCGTCGCTGCCGAGGGCTCGATCATCTCTTGCTCGCGCGGCACCAGGACCGCGTAGAGGAAGATCAACGCCCCGATCACGACGGCGAGTCCGGAGCAGAATCGCATCACGTAGAACAGCGTGAGCTGGTCCTGCACATCCATGTAGTTCTCGCCCAGCACCCGCTGCAGATGGGTCTGCACGACGCCGGCGAAGGTCAGGGTAAAGGTCATGAAGGCCATGCCGCCCGACATCAGCCAGAAGCTGACCATGTTGAGCACCTGGTTGTAGGGATCGCGGTTGCGCAGCATGGGGAAGGCGTAGGTCATGATCGCCAGATTCAGCGAGACGTAGGCGCCGAAGAAGGCGAGATGGCCGTGCGCCGGCGTGATCTGCGTGCCATGGGTGAAGTAGTTGATGCCGTGGAGCGTGTGCATGAAGCCCCAGACCCCGGCGCCGAAGAAGGCGAGCGTCCCACAGCCCAGCGACCAGAGCAGCGCCGCCTTGTTCGGGTGATCGCGACGGCCCTTCCAGACCATGGTGAAGACGAAGAGCAGCATCGCGAAGAAGGGTATGACCTCCAGGCTCGAGAAGATCGAGCCGATCCACTGCCAGTAGCCGGGCGTGCCGATCCAATAGTAGTGATGGCCTGTGCCGAGGAGGCCGCTGAACAGGGCGGTCGCGACGATGACGTAGAGCCACTTCTCGATCACCTCGCGGTCGACGCCGGTCAGCTTCAGCATCAGATAGGCGAGGATCGAGGCCATGATCAGCTCCCAGACGCCCTCGACCCAGATGTGCACGACGTACCACCAGTACATCTTGTCCAGGCTGAGGTTGTCGGGGTTGTAGAGCGAGAACAGGAAGAAGATCGCGAGACCCCAAAGGCCGAGCAGCAGGATATTGGTGATCGCGGTCTTGCGGCCCTTGAGGAAGGTCATGGTCACGTTGAAGAGGAAGATCAGCGCGGCCACGATGATGCCGAGCTTCACCCAGAGCGGCTGCTCCAGGAACTCGCGGCCCTCGTGGATGCCGAAAACGTAGCCGATCACCGCGCCCAGCGCGCCGACCAGGAGGATCGCGAGCTGGATGTAGGCCAGCATCGGCGAGTGGATCTCGCGCTCCGCCTCCTCCGGGATCAGGAAGTAGGCTGCGCCGAAGAAGCCGAGGATGAGCCAGACGATCAGGCTGTTCGTGTGAATCATCCGCAGGATGTTGAACGGCAGCGTCTCCGAGAGAAAACCTGGGTCGACGTAGACCCAGCCGGCCACCAGCCCCATGGTCACCTGAAGGGCGAAGAGGATGAGCGCGGCCAGGAAGTAGTAGAGAGCGATCTTCTGTGATTCGTAGCGCATGTCGGTCCCTCCTCCGCCGCTCTCAGCCCGCCTCGTTCGGCGGCCAGTCTTGCGTCTTGATCCGGCTGACCCACTCGAAGAAGTCGACCAGGTCATCCAGCTCCTGAGCGCTGAGATTGAAGTTCGGCATCTGCCGCCGTCCCTCGACGCCGGTCGGCTGGCTTTCCATCCAGGTCTTCAGGGCATCGCGCGCGCCCTCCGGGTCGTCCGGACCGCCGTAGCGCTGCCAGACGTTGCCCAGCTCGGGCGCGAAATAGGCGCCTTCGCCCAGCAGCGTGTGGCAGTTGATGCAGGCGTGCTTCTCCCACACCTTCTTGCCGCGCGCGACCGACTCGGTCAGGCCCTCGTGGTCGGTCGAGGTGTTGAGGATGTAGAGGTGGCTGTGGACGGTGAGTCCGATGAAGATGACGAAGAAGGCGAGCGAGCCACCATAGAAGATGTTCCGCGCCCGCGATTTGGTCATGAACTCGCTCATCGCGGCCCCCTGTCACGGCAATGCTTGAGATTCGAGTAGACTGAGCCTGCGGCGATCCGAAGGCCGGGTCCTTGACGAAAATCAAGCGCCGTCGCGAGTGGGGGATAGCGAATACAGACGGCGAGCCACGAGAGGCTTCACCGCCGTTTCACCGCATCAGGCGAACTGCCTGTCGGGATAGGCCGCCTTGATGGCGGCGATCGTGCCGGCGGCGGCCGGTCGGTGCGTCACCGACCAAACGTTCTTCACGTACCAGCCCGGATGCTCGGCCTCATAGGTTTCAACCGCATCCCAGGGCGCGCGCCGCGAGGTGACGATCCGCCCGCCGTGCGGGCCGGTCTCGCTGAGCACCAGATAGATGTAGGTCTTCTCACTCATCTTGCCCTCCCGTGCGAGAGGTCCGTTCGCGTTCGCCCGCGCTGCTGCGCCGCGCCGAGGGCCCGGCATGACGGCCGGGCCTTCGGGCAACGCAATGGCATCGGCGTCGCGTTTCAGGCCGCGCGGGTCTTGAGCAGCTTGTCGAAGGCGACCTTGGTCTGGGCCTGTAGCGGCTCGGCGACGTCGTTCGCCACCGACAACGCCAGCTCGGAGAGCTCGCTGCCCTTGGCGAGCGCGCTGTCCAAGTTCGCCCGGACATGGCCGGTCTGCAGCTCGA
>JAKSDN010001162.1 GCA_022360075.1 Kiloniellales bacterium
CAGAATTGAACCCAAACAAAGAGTTACCTAGTGGGGCGGGTAAGAGGAGTAAAAGGCCGGGCGAGAATGGATCGTCGTTCTGCGACAGGAACGACAAGAGGCTTGGAGCGCTGGACAAACAGCCTGCGTGCTTCGAGACGCGCTCTGTCGAGCGCTCCTCAGCATGAGGAGCAATCTCAATGCCAGCAAAGGCCTTCCTCATGCCGAGGAGCCCCAAAGGGGCGTCTCGAAGCACGCACGCCAGCACTGCAGCCAAGACCCGAATGCGCCACCATCGCTCGATACTGCAACGCTGCCCGGACTTTTGCCCCTCTTACGTGGGGCGGCCCGACATTCCGGGATCGGAATGTCGGAGTCGAACCACTAGAGAGATCCAGGCGTGAAGTCGATTCGACCTCATACCTTCTCGCTCCAGCCTCGGGATCAGGGAGCATTGTTCGAGTTGCACACCGCCTTGCAGCCAACAGAAACTGCCACGCTACGTCCATGCGCTCGCGACCGGGGCCATCCATACATGGTTTCAGGGGTTCGGGTGCCCGCCAGGGGTCGGCAGGGCCTTTTTCAACCCGCGTGATGATGAGCGAGGCCCATCGGCGGGACGACGCGAACAGGAAGAGCGATCGGTCGGTCGCTTGGCTGACAGCGTCCAAAAAGGACCGCGCTCCGATCGGCGGATCCTCCAGACGTCATGTATCTGTTGCTACCGACGAAGCCGCCATGCCGGCGATACGCCAGGAGCGGGACTGTGACTGGGCGTCCCAGAGGCGCCGATAGAGCCCGCCCTCCTCGGCCAAGAGCCGGTCGTGCGGTCCGCGTTGAACGATCTGCCCCCGGTCGATCACCCAGATCTCGTCGGCCCCGGTGACGGTCCAAAGCCGGTGCGCGATCACCAGCAGGGTCCGCCCCTGCGTCAGGCTGCCGAGCGCCGCCTGGATCTCGGCCTCGTTCTCGAAGTCGATGTTCGCCGTCGCCTCGTCGAGCACCAGGATCGGCGCGTCGTTGAGCAGGGCACGGGCGATGGCGATACGCTGGCGCTCGCCGCCCGAAAGCGGTCCGCCCTCGGCGTCGAGACGGGTGGCGTAGCCGTCGCGCAGGCGCGTGATGAATCCATGCGCACGCGCGGCACGGGCCGCCTGCTCGACGGCGTCGTCCGGCGCGGTGGCTTCTCCGAAGGCGGCGTAGCTATTGGTTGAGTAGTCGTTGTTCCGCGTACCGTTGGTCACGGCAAAGAAAGCCGACTGGTAGAAGTCGTCGCGCTCGAAATCGTCATGGTAGTAGACCAAGCCTCCGACCCAGAGCACGTCGGCTTGCGGATCGCCGTTGAGACGGACCTCTTGATAGAAACTGGTCTGACGCTCGTCGATGTCGGTGAAATCGGTGGCCGGCAGAAACGCCCCGACCGGGAGGCCGAACACCTGCGCGTAGGTGAGCGCCTCCGAATTGGTCGTAAAGCCCTGATAGTCGTAGTAGTTGAAGGCCGTGACCGACGTCAGCGTAACGTCCGAAAAATCGTGGCTGGCCGTGAGCGAGACGCTCGCCAGGTCCCTCTCGACGTCCCCCTCGGGATCGGCGGCCACCACCGGGAAACCGGGGGCATTCTTGAGGACGAAGTTAGCGGGCTGATTGTCGTCCCGCTGTCCAAAAACGCCGAGCGTTATCCGCGTATCCGGACCGGGCGTGGCAACCAGCGAACCGCGCAGGGCACCGGTCTCCATGTCGCCGAGATCGTCGGTGCCCGGCGCGATGTTGTCGACGTCGCCGTCCACACCGGAATAGAACACCGCCAAACGGCCCGCCAACGTATCGCCGATCAAGAGGCCGGAGACGGAGCCCTGCCCAAGGCGGTGCCAGTCGGTGCCAAGCTCACCACGGGCGGTGAATTCAGCCCGGTCGCCGGGCTCTCGCGTGACGATGTTGATCGCGCCGGCCTGCGCGTTGCGCCCGAACACGGTGCCTTGCGGCCCGCGCATCACCTCGATCCGTTCGGCATCCATGATGCTCAGAGCCGAACCGAAGAGCGGCTGCGGCACGCCGTCCACATAGGTCACCGTCGAGGTGTCGTCGTAGCCGAGCGGTTGTGAAATGGGCCCGATGCCACGGATCGAGAGGAACGTGGAACGCCCGTCCCCCAGCGAGCTGAAGCCGACATTCGGCACCTCGCGGAGCACGCTCTCGACATCGTCGATACGCCGTTCCTCGAGCGCCTGTTCACCCAAAACCGTGATGCTGATCGGCACATCCTGCTGGGCTTCCTCGACCTTGCGCACCGTCACGGTGACGGGATCGAGCGTGATGACGGGATCGTCTCTCCGGAGTTCGTCTCTCCGGAGTTCGTCTCTCTGGGGCTCGTCTTCGGTCTGGGCGCGCGCCGGAGTCCCGATGGTCTGCGTGCCGGCGATCGCCGCCGCAACGAGGAATGCCGCAAGACGAGGCCGGAAGCATCGACGGAAATCGAACGTCCGAAGGTTCAAGCTCACGCGTTTCATTCATCCCCCAAGCAGCAGCAGGCACGGGGTTCCGAGATAATTGTCAGAAGGTGTCGAAGCGAGGGACTTGGCCTATCCGTAGAGCCGAAAGATCTTTCCGCGGAGCCAGCGACCCCCGCGAAGGCTCAGTGGCCGCGGGCTTGCCGGGGAACACGTCCAAACTTGCGCCGATAGGCCCTCGTGAAGTTGCCGGGGTGAGCGTAGCCGACGAAGTAGGCTGCCTGCTTCACGGTCCAGCCCTCGGCTTCCAAGCCGGACCGGGCACGATCGAGCCGCTGATCGCGCAAGAACTCGAACACCGACTGCCCGACCACGCGCGGGAACTTGGCTTTGAGGCTGCTGGTGCTCATGCCGGCCAGCCGTGCGAGGTCGCACAGACGATGGTCCTCCGCCAGGTCCGCAACGAGCTTGTCCCTGACCCGCTGGATGCGAATGACGTCGCGG
>JAKSDN010001426.1 GCA_022360075.1 Kiloniellales bacterium
CACCAACGCCCAGCTCGCCAAGGACCTGGGCGTCTCGGTCAACACGGTGAAGTTCCACCTCAAGAACCTCTACGAGAAGCTCTCGGTGCGCAACCGCGCCGAAGCGGTGGCGCAGCACTTCTCGGCCGGCTCGCGGGGGTAAAGGGGGGCTTCGCCTCTCGATAGCGTCATCCTCCTGGGGACATCGCCTTCTGCGAGCGCCCTTTCGACTTCACGCTGGAGGCCCACCCTTTCGGGTAGGTTCCCGCCTCCCCGAGAGAGTTCACCGCCCTATCCCTCGGAGTGTTTCACACGCCGTACATGTTGAATAGCCTCCTGGGCCGCGACAACGAGAACGGGCCTGGGGAGGCACAGCATCATGACAAGCGGGACGCTCGACGACCTCTTCGTCTATGCGCTCCGGCGCGTGACCGAGGTCGCGGCCTGTGCGGCCTTCGACTGGATCGGCCGGGGCGATCGCCATCAGGGTGACGCGGCGGCGGTGCGGGCGATGCGCGATGCGCTCAACCTGCTGCCGATCGATGGCACCATCGTGATCGGCGAAGGCGAGAAGGATCAGGCACCGCAGCTCTTCAAGGGCGAGCGCGTCGGCGCGGCGCGCAACGGGCCGCGGCTCGACGTCGCGGTCGATCCGGTCGAGGGCACGAGCTATCTCGCCAAGGGACTCACCAATGCCATGGCCGTGGTCGCGACGGCGCCCTCGGGCGCGCTGTTCGACCCAGGCCCGGCCTTCTACATGGAGAAGTTCGCCGCCCCGCCTGCCGCCAAGGGCGAGATCGACCCGAGCTGGCCGGTCGCTCGCAAGCTGCGCCGCCTAGCCGAAGTCCTCGGCAAGCCGGTCGCCGATCTCACCGTCTTCGTGCTCGAGAAGCCGCGCCACCGCGGCCTGGTCCAGGCGATCCACGATGCCGGCGCGCGCGTCGCGCTCTATCCGGCGGGCGACGTCGCCGGTGGCCTGATGGCCGCCATCCCCGGCTCCGGCATCGATGCCTTGATGGGCACCGGCGGCACGCCGGAGGGCGTGCTCACGGCCTGCGCCGTGCGTGCGCTCGGCGGCGAGTTCCTGGGCCGGCTCGATCCGCAGCTCCCGAGCGAGCAGATCGCCGTGCGCGAGGCGGGCCTCGAGACCGAACGCTGGCACGGGGTCGAGGACTTGGCGCGGTCCGACGACAGCTTCTTCTGCGCGAGCGGCATCACGACCGGGCTGCTGTTCGACGGCGTCGAGCCCAGCAGCACGCATTACCGCGTCCAGACCCTGATGGTCTCCGGACCAAGCCGCGAGCGGCAAGTGCTGACCAGCTATCTGCCGCGCCTGCGGGAAGTGGCCGTCGAGGAGAGAAATGCCGTCAATGCCTAAGGACCGCGTCGCCCACCCCATCATCCTCGGCTTCGTCGGCGATTCCGCCGCCGGCAAGACCACGCTCACCAGAGGCATTGCCCAGATTCTCGGGCCCGAACGCGTGGCGATCATCTGCACCGACGACTACCACCGCTGTTCCCGCGCCGAGCGTGCGGAGAACGGAGTCTCGGCGCTCGACCCGAAGGGCAACTACGTCGACATCATCGAGCAGCACCTGCAGCTCCTGCGTCAAGGCAGGCCGATCCTGAAGCCGATCTATTGCCACGATCGCGGGACCCTCGAGGCCCCGGTCTACGTCGAGCCCAAGCCCTACATCATCGTCGAGGGCCTGCTCGGCTACACGACGCGGGCCATGCGCGACAGCTACGACGTGAAGGTCTACCTCGACCCCTGTGAGGATCTGCGGGTGCGCTGGAAGGTCCAGCGCGACACCAGCAAGCGCGGCTACAGCGAGGCCGAGGTGCTGGCCTCGCTGGAGAAGCGCCGGCACGACAGCCCGGCCTTCATCCATCCGCAGCGCACCTTCGCCGACATCGTCGTCCGTTTCCACGCGCCCGAGAACGGCGTCAA
>JAKSDN010000450.1 GCA_022360075.1 Kiloniellales bacterium
CGCGACCAGGGTCTCGGCCAGCTCGGGCAAGTCCTGCAGGCGGACCATGTTCGGGCCGTCGGAGGGCGCGTTGTCCGGGTCCTGATGGGTCTCCATGAAGACGGCGGCGACGCCGACCGCCAGGGCCGCGCGGGCGAGCACCGGGACGAACTCGCGCTGGCCGCCGGTGCTGCCGCCCTGACCGCCCGGCTGCTGCACGGAGTGAGTGGCATCGAAGACCACCGGGCAGCCGGTCTGGGCCGCCATGATCGGCAATGAGCGCATGTCCGATACGAGCGTGTTGTAACCGAAGCTGGCGCCACGCTCGGTCACCAGGACCTTCTCGTTGCCGGAAGCCTCGAGTTTGGCAACGACGTTCTTCATGTCCCAGGGGGCGAGAAACTGCCCCTTCTTGACGTTGACCGCCTTGCCGGTCTCGGCGGCCGCGACCAGCAGGTCGGTCTGGCGGCAGAGGAAGGCCGGGATCTGCAGCACGTCGACAGCCTCGGCGGCCGGGCCGCACTGCTCGGCCGTATGCACGTCCGTCAATACCGGACAGCCGTAGGTCTCGCGTACTTCGGCCAGGATCGGCAGGCTCTTGTCCAGGCCCAAGCCCCGGCCCCCGCCCAGGCTGGTCCGGTTGGCCTTGTCGAAGGAGGTCTTGTAGATCAGGCCGAGACCGAGGCGGCCGGTCAGCTCGCTCAGGGCGTGGCTCATCTCCAAGGCATGGGCGCGGCTTTCCAGGGCGCAGGGCCCGGCGATCAGCACGAAGGGCCGGTCGTTGCCCAGGGTCAGCGCGCCGATTTGGACGTGACGGGTCTTGGTCATGGTCTCTTCCCGTGCCGGTCGCTCGCCCGGTCGCTCCGGCGAAGCGGCGCCTACATGAGGCGCGACTGCGCGACCGCGGCTTCGATGAAGGCGATGAACAGGGGATGCGGATCGAGCGGCTTGGACTTCAGCTCCGGGTGGAACTGCACGCCGACGAACCAGGGATGCTCGGGGAACTCGATGATCTCGGGGAGCTCGCCGTCCGGCGACAGCCCGGAGAAGCGCAATCCCGCGTTCTCGAGGACTTCCCGATAGTTGATGTTGACCTCGTAGCGATGGCGGTGCCGCTCGCTGATGCGGCTGCCCCGGTAGATCGACATGATCTTGCTGTCCGGCAGCAGATCGCAGTCGTAGGCACCGAGGCGCATGGTGCCGCCCATGTCGCTGTCGATATTGCGCCGCTCGACCATGTTGCCGTGCATCCACTCGGTCAGCAGCCCGACCACGGGCTCGCCGCAGGGCCCGAACTCGGTCGAGCCGGCTTCCGGCAGGCCGGCCAGATTGCGCGCCGCCTCGATCACCGCCATCTGCATGCCGAAGCAGATACCGAAATAGGGCACCCGATGCTCCCGGGCGAACTGGACGGCGGCGATCTTGCCCTCCGAGCCGCGCTCGCCGAAGCCGCCCGGCACCAGGATGCCGTTGACGTCCTGAAGCTGCTGGATCGCGCCTTCGGTCTCGAAAATCTCGGAATCGAGCCAGTTGACGTTCACCCGCACGTTGTTCGCGATCCCGCCATGGGAGAGCGCCTCGGCCAGCGATTTGTACGAATCGATCAGGGTCGTGTACTTGCCGACGACCCCGATCGTGATCTCGCCATCCGGTAGGCGCACGCGCTCGGTCACCTGATCCCACGGGCTGAGATCAGGCTCCGGCGCCTCCAGCCCAAAGTGGCGGCAGACCTCACCGTCCAGGCCCTCTTCGTGATAGGCCCGCGGCACGGCATAGATCGTATCGACGTCGAGGGCCTGGATGACCGCCTCTTTGCGGACGTTGCAGAACAGCGCGATCTTGTCGCGCGAGCTGCGCGGGATCTCGTGCTCGGTCCGACAGACCACGATGTCGGGCATGATTCCGAGGCTCTGGAGCTCTTTCACCGAGTGCTGGGTCGGTTTGGTCTTGAGCTCGTGGGCCGAAGCGATGAAGGGCACCAGGGTCAGGTGGATGAAGATGCAGCGCTCTCGCCCGAGCTGATTGCCGAGCTGGCGGATCGCTTCGAGAAACGGCAGGCCCTCGATGTCGCCGACCGTGCCGCCGATCTCACAGACGATGAAGTCCTCGTCGGAGATATCGCTGAGCACGAAATCGCGAATTTCGTCCGTCACATGGGGAATGACTTGGACCGTCGCGCCGAGGTAGTCGCCGCGCCGCTCCTTGGCCAGCACCTCGGTGTAAATCTGCCCGGTCGTGACGTTGTCGCTCTTGCGCGAGGGCACGCCGGTAAAGCGCTCGTAGTGGCCCAGGTCGAGGTCGGTCTCGGCGCCGTCGTCGGTGACGTAGACCTCGCCGTGCTGGTAGGGGCTCATCGTGCCCGGGTCGACGTTCAGGTAGGGATCGAGCTTGCGCAGCCGAACCTTGAACCCGCGCGCTTGGAGCAGGGCCCCTAAGGCCGCGGACGTGAGACCTTTGCCGAGTGAGGACACGACGCCGCCGGTGATGAAGATGAAGCGCGTCATGGACGTAAAGGTATGAAGCAAGGTGCGCCGGGGGGCAAGGCTTCGCTGAGCGGCCTCGGCAAGTTTCGGCCGCGCCTTGCCAAAGCCCCGGAAGTCCGCGAAATCGGCGCCCGAGAGGACCGCGCGGCAAGGTTGAAGCGGCGGCTCAGCCGGCGCGGACTCCGCTTGTTCGAGAGGGGCCCGTTCCCGAGTCGGGCCAGCGGTTCCGGGCTATTCCAGCGGGACGCTGGGCGCCGTCGGCTCGGCGGGTGCCTCCTGCGAAGGCGCCGTCGCCGGCAAATCGTCGACGATGGAGCGGCGCTCGCCGCCGCCGCCGGCCAGAATCGTCAGGGTCAGGCTCGTGGCCATGAAGCAGGCCGCCAGGATCGCCGTGGTCCGGGTCAGCAAGTTCGCCGTGCCCCGGCCCGTGAGGAAGCCACCCATGCCGCCTCCGCCACCGCCGCCACCGCCGATGCCCAGGCCGCCACCTTCGCTCCTTTGCAACAGGACGACGCCGATGAGGGCGAGCGCCAGGAACAAATGAACAACCAGCAGAACCTGAACCATGGTCTTAACCTGAGCTTTGGCGGGAGTGCGCGCGGCGCCTTTGCGCCGCGTTCTCTGCGGCTATGTAGCCATTTCCGGCCCGAAACACCAGCTTCTCTTATGGCTTTGCGCCCGCTCGCGGGAATCAGTGAGCAGGCCCCGCGGGTTCAGGGACAGGCGCAGCCAATGGCCCAGAAATCGTCGACTTTGAGGCTGGCGCCCCCGACCAGCGCCCCGTCGACGTCGGCCAAGGCCAGGAGCTCGGCGGCATTGTCCGGCTTCACCGAGCCACCGTAGAGCACGCGCGTCACCGCCGCGGTCTCTGCGCCGCAGACCTGGCCCAGCAGGCCGCGAATATGCGCGTGCGCCTCGGCGACGTCGGCCGGCGTCGCGACCTTGCCGGTGCCGATGGCCCAGACCGGCTCGTAGGCCAGCACGAGCGAGTCGGCCGAGGCCGGCAGCGAGCCGCGGAGCTGGGCCTCGATCACCGATAGCGCCTCGCCCGCGGCGCGCTGGGCCTCGCTCTCGCCGAGGCAGAGGATCGCGGTCAGGCCCGCCGCCTGGGCGGCCGAGGCCTTGGCCTTCACCTGGGCGTCGCTCTCGCCGTGATCGGCGCGGCGCTCGGAATGGCCGACGATCACATAGCGACAGCCGACGTCGGCCAGCATCGGCGCGCTGACGTCGCCCGTGTGCGCGCCGGAAGGCGCCGCGTGGCAGTCCTGAGCGCCCAGGGCCAGAGGGCTGCCGAGAATGGCTTCGCCGACCGGCACCAGCAGCGGCGCGGGCGGGCAGATCACCCAGTCGCAGTCGGCTTCGCCCGGGCGCGCCACGCGGGCGGCCAGGCCTTCGGCGAGGGCCAATCCCTCGGCCCTCAGGCCGTTCATCTTCCAGTTTCCGGCAATCAGCTTGCGCCGCATGAGATTCCCCTCGTCGTCCCCTCGTGGCCGGCTTGGTAGCACGGCCACCGAGGCCGGGCCAGACACCAGCCGCGCGGTGATCGTCATCACCGAACTTTGATGGGATCCGGCAAGGTGTGATGATCGAGACCGTTCCAATCGAAGGCCAAACGGCCCACGTGAGCCGGACCGCCAACGGCTCGAAAGCGAGAGAGATGTTCCGAATCACCGGGTTGAACCGCCGCGATCTCCTGGCCGGGTTGGTCGGATTCACGGGTTCCTGGCTTGCCTCGCTTCCGCCGCTGCGCGCGGCGGCGCCGGAGGCCGACGCCGACGAGCTCGCCCGCCGGCTGTTTCTTCGCGACCCGTCGGAGCACCGCGCGGCGCTGGCGGAAATCGTCGCCCGGGGCAACCCGAACATGGCCGCGGCCCTGATCCAGCTTCTGCGCTTCGTGCGCGACGACGAGGCCGTCATCGAAGCGCTGGAGAGCCTCACCGGGGCGAGCGCGGGCGATAGCTGGAACGACTGGATGCTGTGGCAGCAGGCCCACCCCGAGGTCGTGCCTTTCGATGGCTTCGACCGCTTCAAGGCCGATGTCATGGCGCTGATCGACGAGAACTTCAGGCTATTCCTACGCGCCGGCGTGGCCCATGAGATCCGCCTCGAGGAGATCGTCTGGGGCGGGGTGATCAAGGACGGCATTCCGGCCCTGGTCAACCCGGCCCTGCTCGAGGCGGAGCGGGCCGACTACCTCGAGCCCGATGAGCTGGTGTTCGGGGTCGCGATCAACGGCGATGCACGGGCCTATCCGTTGCGCATCATGGACTGGCACGAGATGTTCAACGACGTGATCGGTGGCGTGCCGGTCGCGCTCGCCTATTGCACCCTCTGCGGCTCGGGCATCCTCTTCGATACGCGGGTCGAGGGCCGCGAGACGCCCTTCGTCTTCGGCTCGTCCGGCTTTCTCTATCGCTCCAACAAGCTGATGTACGACCAGCAAAGCCATTCGCTCTGGAATCAGTTCACCGGCCGCCCGGTCGTAGGCCCCCTCACCGGCTCCGGTATCGAGCTCAAGGTCCTGCCAACCATCATCACGACCTGGCAGGACTGGCGCGCGCGCCATCCCGCAACGAAGGTGCTCTCGCTCGAGACCGGCTTCACGCGCGACTACCGGCCCGGCCGGCCGTACGGCACGTACTTTGCCAGCCCCGAGCTGATGTTCCCGGCCCTGGTCGAGGACCGCAGCCTGGCGCCAAAGGACTACGTCTTCGCCATCCGCGGCGGCGAGCACCAGGCCGCCTGGCCGCTCACCGCCTTTACCGGCGGGGCGGTACTGAACGAGCGGGCCGGCGTGATCGACGTGGTCCTCGTCGGACAGGCGGAGACCCGCACGGTGCGGGCCTATCGCTCCGGAGGCCGGCACTTCGCTGCGGCCGAGGGGCGCTTGGACAGGCTCGAGGCGGACGGCGAGGCTTGGCAGGTGACCGAGGAGGCCTTGATCGGACCCGACGGGACCCGCCTGGCGCGCTTGCCGGGTCACGTGGCCTACTGGTTCGCCTGGAGCGGCTTTCAGGGTGGCTGAGCGCGATCGAGGCGGCGTCCGGCCAAGCATTTGCGTGTTGCCCCGGCGGAGGCGGATTTCTAAGATGCCGCGCCTTTTCAGGGCGCTAAATTGAGAGTC
>JAKSDN010000661.1 GCA_022360075.1 Kiloniellales bacterium
CCGGTGATCGGGCATTCGATGAACCGCCAGATGCAGGTCAGCGGGTTGAGGCCCTCTGCCGCCCGGTCGAAGGTCATGTAGAAGATCGACAGGGCCGGCGACATCAGATGAATGCAGAGCGGTGCATCCGAGAGCTCCGGCTTCACCTTGTGCCGCATGTCGAAGACGATCCGCTGGCCTTCACGGATACCGCATGAGCAGCCGCCGGGGCTTGCCGTCACGGTCACCACGATCTCGTATTCGTCAAGCCAGTTCAGCCCAAGTCGCCGCCGGCCCGAGAAGAGGTTCTTCGCCTCCGGCGAGAGACGGGCCAGATCTTCATCGGTGAATTCCAGCGCCGGCTTCAGCGCCTCCTTCATGTCCTCGAGATTGTCGTCCTCCTGGACGTAGTAGGGATCGATCATGACTGGCTCCGTTCTTCAAATGGCGGTGACGCCACCGTCGATCACGAGGACATGTCCCGTGATGTAAGCGGAGGCCGGAGCGGCGAGAAACAGTGCCGCGCGGGCGACCTCGTCGGGCTGGCCGAAGCGACCGAGCGGCACCGCGGAAAGAAGCCCATCGCGACGCGCCGGGTCGGCGCGCGCGACGGCCGTCATCCCGGTCTCGATCGGTCCGGGCGCCACAGCATTGACCCGCCCCCCAAAGGCAGCGAATTCGATGGCAAGCGTCCGCGCGAGCCCGTTCACGCCCGATTTCGAAGCCGCGTAGGCCGTGGCCCTGCGGTGCCCGACCAGACCGATCTGGCTTGAAAACAGGACGAGAGACCCGCCGCCGTTGGCACGGAACACTGGTTCCACCGCGCGAGCGACATGGAACGGGCCATCGAGGTTGGTGCTCAGAACCCGGCGCCAATCCGCATCCGTGGTCTCGCCGACAGCGCGCAAATCGAAGATCCCCGCGGTCAGTATGACGGCGTCCAGACCGCCCAGCTCTTTGACCGCCGTCTGCAACGCGGCCGCGACCTGTTCAGGTTCGGTCACGTCGCAGCCCGACGACCAGAGCGCTCCCTCGACCTCTTCGCCTGGCGTTTTGGTCGCGGCAACTCTGGCGCCGGCTGCGCCTGCGAGACGCACGGCGGCCTGGCCGATACCGGCACCGCCGCCCAAAACGAGCAAGCGCAGACCGTCCAGATCGACGAGGGGCGACGCCGCCGATGTCATGCTCAAGCTGGCTTGTGGGCGATGATCATCGTCCAGGGGAAACGCCATGCCGTCATTTCCGGCGCCAGAGAGCCGTCGAATTCCTCAAACGGCACGATCTCCACGTCTTCGAACCCGGCTTCGCGATGCGCCTCGACAATGTCCATCTCGTTCAGCGGCACCATGAAAGGCTCGTTGTTGCGCGCCGAATGGCCGTAGTGGATGAACGTCCGGAACGGGTCGTCCCTGACCAGGAAGTCGAGATGGATCGACAGTCCGCCGGGCGCCAAAAGGCGATGGGCTTCCTTCAACAGCCCCTTGACGTGCGATGGCGGCATCTCGTGCAGCACCATGGTCGACGTGACGATATCGCCTTCGCCGTCTTCGAGTCCGGTGTCGATGGCATCGGCCTGCTTGTACAAAACGTTTTGCGCCTGGTTTTCAGCGGCCCGCCGGGCCGCGAGGCGTAGACAAGGCGCCGATAGCTCTACTCCGACGACATCCATGTCGGGATTGTTGGCATAGTAGGGATAGGTGGATGCGCCCCATCCACACCCCAGATCGATCACCTTCTTCGCGTCGCGCTCCAGGCGGGACAGCGCTTGCGCCGTGAAGCGCTCCCAGAGGCTGGCATGTTTCTTCAGCATCGGCGCGGTGGACTGGCCGCCGCGCTCATATACATAGCCGGCAATCTCGTCGCTCCACACGCCTCCAGGGTGCTGGTGGATGTCGATCGATGTGTAGTAGAGCGGCTGCTCGAATTCAGGGTCGAGTTGCAGCAGCCGCTCGGGCACCTCCTGGTGCAGATCCTTGGTGATTTCGTCGCGGTACTGGTCGTAGTGCGCCGCAAGTCCATGCATCCCCGAGTATTTCATCCGCTGCAGGTGGCGTTCGAACCAGCCGAAGAACCGATAGGTGGTATCGTCTGCCAAAACGTCCTTGACGTCGGCGGCAGTCTTGGGCGCCTGGTCCGCTGCGGCGGCCGCCGCATCGTATCGTTTGCGCAGCTCTGGAAACATCTCGCGGGTCCAGAACAGCTTACAGTCCAGGACGAATGCCTGGTACGCATCGAATTTTCGGCTGTTGGGTACGGCTTCGAACATACCACTGCTCCGTCGCTTGAACGGTCCGGGCGTCTACCCGGACCGTCTCCAAGCCTTATTCCTGATTGAACTTGCCCACACCCTCTTCGGGTGCGCCGAGCGACACCTCGATCCCCAACGTGCAGCGCATAAGCTCTGTACTGGATTGCCGCCGCGCCGCGTCGAGCTTGGCCGCCTGCTCCGGGGTCGGTGTGAACGCGTCAAGAGCCTTTGCCGTGACCGGCTCGCCGCTCTCCAGGAGCATCTCCAGGGTAGCGAGCCGGTCGCGGGTCACATGGAGCTCCGTCGCCAAGGTCATGACCATCGCCAACAAACGGTCGATGGCGTTATCTTCAAAGAAGGTCTGCTCCGCCTTCAGGGGCAAACCTGTCGGATGCTCCGTCATGTTCCCGCCCGACCTTCCGGCCGGCCCAGTCACCCGGTCGTCTCCTGAATCAGCTTCCAGGCTCCCTCTCCGAAGGCCTCGTTGGCGAGCCTCTCGTTGAGAGCCGCTATAGCCGTCGCCAGGCCCGAGGCATCGAGATCGATCAGGGCGTCATCGCCATTGGCGGAAGCCCAGGCCGCCAAGTCGACCGACTTCTGCCGCAGTCCGGCATCGTAGTACTCGACCGCTTCAAGCTCATCGAAGCTTTCCTGCAAGATCTTCTGCTGGTCAGCCGTAAGGCCACCCCAAGCCGCGCTCGAAATGACTTGCTTGTCGAGCGCAAGTCCGAAATCGGGCACGACCACATGCTTGCAGACCTCGTAGAACTTGAACTGAATAGCCGGGTTCAGCGCCGTCAACACGCCGTCAACGATGCCACTTTGCAGCGAGAGATAGACCTCGTTGAAGGGGATCGGGGTCGGCACCGCATCGAAGAAGTTCAAAGCCTCGATGCAGCCCTTGATCTGCGGCGACCGGACCTTTCGGCCTTTGAGCTCATCGAGCGATTCGATCGGCTCCTTGAGCATCAGATTGTAACCGCCGAGTCGGCCAACGCCGAGCAGTCTGGACTTGTACTTCCCCTCGAGCACCTTCGAGGCTTTTGCACCGATTTCGGTGTTGAGCACCGCCCGCGCGTGGGCACCGTCCCGATAGAAGTACGGGCAATACATGACGTCGAACTGATCGGTGCCCGTGTAGGCGCCGTTGTAGATATCGAGACCGCCGAGCGCCATCGACTCGATCAGATCCTTCTCGCCGCCAAGGGTACCGGCGAAAATCTCGAAGGACAGTTCACCGCCCGTCTTCTCCGAAATGGTGTCGGAGAGCTTGGCATTGAAGGTGTTGGAGAGCGTCTGCGGCCCGCCCGCGTTCCCGTAGCGCAGGATCGTCGCCGCCCGTGCGCGGCGCGGAAGTGCGCCGACCGCCGTGGTGACGGCAGCCCCGGCCAAAAGCTCCCGGCGAGTGATAGCGAGTGTCATTTCTTAGTCCTCCGGTTGATTAGGTTCGTTCATTTCAAGAGCAAGTTGGGCAAGAAAGTCGTAATCCAAGGCAAGTAGGTCAGCAGAATCAACGCGACCCACAGGACGGCGTAGAAGGGCAGACCGCCGCGAAAGACGGAGAGCATGCCGATCCCTGATATTCGGGCCATGACGAACAAGTTCAGGCCCACCGGCGGCGTGATCATCCCCAGCACCAGGTTGAACACCATGACCAGCCCGAAATGGATGGGATCGACGCCCAGACCGGTCATCAGAGGAAAGAAGATCGGCGAAAGGATGAGCATGAGCGGCATCGCATCGAGAAACGTCCCGAGTGCGAGCAGCAGCAGATTGATGATCATGAACAGGACGTAGGGATTCTCGCTGACGGAAAGCAGGAACGTCTGCACCATCCGCCCGAGCCCGGCGAGCACCGAGATCTGCCCGAAAATCTGGCTCGTTGCGACCGTCATCATGATGACCGCCGTCGTCATGGCCGCTGCGACGGCGGCGGCGAAGTAGTCCTTCAGCGTCAAGTCGCGATAGACGAAAAAGCCGATGATCACCGTATAGAGCACGACGACGGCGGCTGCTTCCGTCGGCGTCGCGATTCCGAAGACCTTCGTGCAAATAATGATCACCGGCGCGCCAAGCGGCAGGATACCCGCCTTCATCGCCCGCCAGCGATCCTTCGCGCTCGCCCTCGGCTCGCGCGGAATGTCGTACTTGCGGGCGAGGTAGCCGCTCATCAGGATCAGACCGACATACATCAGGATCCCGGGCAGGATTCCGGCGATGAAAAGCGCGCCCACCGACAGGTTGGCGATCGACGCGAGCAGGATGAACAGGATCGAAGGCGGAATAATCGGCGCCATCGCCGCCGATGCCGAGATCACGCCGGCGGCAAAGCGGTCCTTGTAGCCGCGCCGCTTCATCTCGGGGATCAGTATGCTTCCCGTCGCGGCGGCGTCGGCGACGGCCGATCCCGAGATCCCGGCCATGAAGAGGTTGCTGGTGATCCCGACATTGGCAAGCCCGCCTGGGCGATGCGCCACGAGGCTCATCGCAAAGTCGATCAGCCGGCGTGTCACCCCGGCCCTGGTCATCAACTCGCCGGCCAGGACATACATCGGAATGGCGAGCAAGGCGTAGCTGTCGACGCCGCTCGTGATGGTCTTGACGAAGAGCACCGGGTTGACGGGCCGGGCGTCGAATTGGCTCGCGGTGATAAAGGCAAGGGCTGCAACGCCGATCGCAAAGGCGATGTCCATGCCCAGAAGTATGAAAACGAACAGCAGCAGAATGCATATCGTCAGAACCATGGGATCAGCAGCAACCCCTATCGAGGATCGGTTGTTTGCGTCCGCCCTTTAGGACTTGCCAATCGCCACGGGTTCGTCGACGTGCCCACGCAGAATACGCCGGATCCGCCAAAACTCATTGAAGAGCATTAAGATGGCACCGATCGGCAGCGCCCAGAACTTCCAACCTTCCGACAATCCCGTCGCAAGCGAAACCGTGCCCGAAGTCAGATTGATGATCGGTACGGAGTACCAGAGAATCAAAAGCAGCATCACGACGGTCAACAGATGCATGATCAATTCGATGATCCGGCGCGGTTTGGTCGGAAACCGGTCGATGATCACGGTCATGCGAAGGTTGACGCCCGAGTAGTAGGCGAAGGCGGCGCCAATGAAGATCATCCAGACGAAGAGCAGCTTTGGCAGCTCTTCACCCCACATCGGAGGCGCGCTGAACAGATAGCGCATCGCCACCGAATACAGGACCAATCCGGTGAAGAGCGTTAGGACTATGCCGCAATAGGCCGCGCCGATTTTTCGGAAAGCCTGGATCGCATCGGTGCCCTTCATAGTATGCCATTGCCTCCCATTGCGGACGCCGCCATCAAGCTCGATCGAGATGTCGGAAGCCAGACGGGGCGCTCCTTGTCTGGCCATTTATCGTCTCATTATCTTGTATCGCGATCTAATGTCCTATAAATAGAACAGCTTGTCTAAAGGTTTTTAGCCAGACTTTCTGCCTGGTTTGTTGGCGAGAAACGCAAGTCTGTGCCGCTCGGTGCATGCAGACGCGGCGAGGTCGGACATCGGGAGCTCCTGTCCTTGCAGCCATTCGATCTTGTCATCATCGGCGCAGGAACGGCAGGCATGCCCTGCGCCATCGAGGCTGTCGCGAGCGGGGCTCGAGTCCTCGTCGTCGAGCAGGCCGAACGGCCGGGCGGGACACTTCACGTCAGCCTTGGTCAGCTCAGCGGCGCCGGAACCCGGCTGCAACGCGAGCGCGGGATCGAGGACAGCGTCGACGAGCATCTTCGCGACATCGACAGGATTAGCCGTGGGACCGCGCGAAGAGAGATCCTGAAGCGGACCGTTCCCAATCAGGGGGCGACGATCGATTGGCTCATGGACAATGGTTTCGAGATGGCCCCGGAATGCCCCGCCATCCTACACCTTCACGAAGCCTATGGGATCGCACGCACCTATTGGGGCATCGACGGTGGGCTATCCGTCATGAAGACGGTCATTCCCCTCTTCGATGAGGCGATCGCGAGACCGAACGCCGAGATCCTCTACCGTCATCGCGCTGTTTCGCTCATCACCGAAGACCTTGGCGTCGTGGGCGTTCGCATCGCCGATGTCGAGACCGGCGCCGAGCAGGAGGTAAACGCGAAAGCTGTCGTTCTGGCGAGCGGTGGATACGGGGCGAACGCCGCCTTGTTCGCGCGCCTGACGAACGGCCGGCCGCTCGTGACGGCGGCGATGCCCACCTCGACAGGTTCAGGCCTGGA
>JAKSDN010000866.1 GCA_022360075.1 Kiloniellales bacterium
CGGCCGGCGGCGAGGTGCCGCGACGGCCGGCGCGCCGGGCCGGTCTCGCGGGCGAGGCGACGGCGCTCGGCAAACGGCTGGACGTGGCTTTGCCGTCCCTGGTCCAGGGTCTTGCCGACGAGGCCGTCGATCCGGCGGTTCCTTCCGCGACTGAGCCGGAGCGCGCGGACGCGCCCGCTCTGCCGCGCCCGGCCGGCGACATCGATGTCGAGGCCCTGACCGAGCCGCCGGGCGTCGGGCTAGAACAGACTGCACGTCGCACGCCCGAGCAGACGGCACCGGCTAGGGGGAGTCCCACGCGCGCCTTGCGCGAGATCCTGCGCGACCGACAGGACGCGAACAGCGTCGTCGCCCGGGTGAACGGCGAAGAGCTGCTCTGGGGCGATCTGGTCGAGTCCGCGGCCAATCTCTCCGAGGAGTACCGGGACCGGGTCGATACGCTGGTGCCCTCGCTGCTGCGCCGTCTGGTCGATATGAAGCTGGTGGCCCAGGCCGCGCGGGGGCTGGGGCTGCACGAGGAAGAGGCGATCAGCCGAAGGGTCCGCGCCTACGAGGAGAACCTGATCCGCCGCGAGCTCCTGCGCCGTCTCGTCGAGGAGGTGGTCGATCAGGAGACTCTGGAGGCGGCCCACGGCGAGATCGCCGGTGCGACGGCCGAGGCGGTCAAGGTCAAGGCCCGGCACATCCTGGTGGCCAGCGAGGAGAGCGCCCGCGACGTGATCGCGGCGCTGGAGGCGGGCGGCGACTTTACGCGCCTGGCGCGGGAGCGCTCGATGGGCTCATCGGCGCGGCGCGGCGGGGATCTCGGAACCTTCGAGCTGAACCGCATGGTGCCGGCCTTCGCCGCGGCGGTCGCCGTCCTCGAGGTCGGCAGCTATACCAAGGAGCCGGTCAGGACCGAGTTCGGCTGGCACGTGATCCTGCTCGAGGAGCGCATCGGCAGCCTGCCGCCGGACTTCGCCGAGACCGCCCCGCGGCTACGCCGGACCTTGGCGCGGCAAGCGATCGAAAGCCTGGTCGAAGAACTGCGCCGCACCGCCGTGATCGAGCTGCCGGAGATCACCAGCGTGCCGGGCGATGCGGAGCCGGAAGTGGCGAGCGACGAAGAGGTGCTTTCGCGTGGCCGTCCCAGGGAGGCCGAAGACTAGACCATGACAGTGCAGCGTTCGCCCCTCGCGCCCGAGCGCTTCCCGGAGCTGCCCGCCATCGCCGGCGTGCGGCTTGCCGCGCGCGCCTGCGGCCTGCGCTATCGCGGCCGCAAAGACGTCGCGCTCTTCGACTTCGCGCCCGGGACGAGCGTGGCCGGTGTCTTTACCCGCTCGAAGACGGCATCGGCCCCGGTCGAGTGGTGCCGGCAGGCGCTGGCCGGCGGCCGGGCGCGGGCCCTGCTGGTCAATGCCGGCAACGCCAACGCCTTCACCGGCCGGGCCGGCGAGGCCTCGGTGGCCCGCTCGGTCGAGGCGCTGCGCGGTCTGCTCGGCTGCCGCAAGCGCGAGGTCTTCGTCGCCTCGACCGGTGTCATTGGCGAGACCCTGCCCGATGAAAAGCTGATCGGCTGCTTGGACGGCCTGAAGGCCGACCTCGGAGACGAGGACTGGCCGGGCGCGGCGGCGGCGATCATGACCACCGACACCTTTCCCAAGGGCGCGACCCGGCGCGTGCGCATCGGCGGGGCCGAGGTCACGGTCAGCGGCATCGCCAAGGGCTCGGGCATGATCGCGCCGGATATGGCGACCATGCTTGCCTTCGTCTTCACCGATGCGAAGCTGCCGGCGTCGGTGTTGCAGCCGCTCCTGGCGCGCGGCAATGAGCGTAGCTTCAACGCGATCACGGTCGACGGCGACACCTCGACCAGCGATACGCTGCTGCTGTTCGCGACCGGCCAGGCCCGGCATCCGCGGATCGGCGCGGCGAACGATCCGCGGCTGCGTGACTTCCGCGCGGCGCTCGACGCCGTTTTGCTCGATCTGGCGCAGCAGGTCGTGCGCGACGGCGAGGGTGCGCAGAAGCTGGTTGCGATCACCGTGAGCGGCGCGACTTCGGCAAAGGCGGCCCGGCGGATCGGACTTGCGATCGGCAACTCGCCGCTGGTCAAGACCGCCATCGCCGGCGAGGACGCGAACTGGGGCCGCATCGTCATGGCCGTCGGCAAGTCCGGCGAGAAGGTCGACCGCGATCGCCTCTCGATCACCATCGGTGGCATCGAGATTGCGCGCGAAGGACAGGCCGTCTCCGGCTACGACGAGACGCCGGTGGCCCGGCACATGAAGGGCCGCGAGATCGAGATCGCCGTCGACATCGGGCTCGGCCGCGGCCGCTCGACGGTCTGGACCTGCGATCTCACCCACGGCTACATCGACATCAACGCGGACTATCGCAGCTAGCGTGGGCGCGGCGGTGGCGACGGATTTCGACGAGAGCGGCTGCTGGTCGGCCGGCGAGGGCCAGGGCGAGGCGCCGGCGCGGCCTTTGCTGCTGGTCGCCGCCGCGGCGCTGATCGACCCCGACGGCCGGGTGCTGATCTGCCGCCGGCCCGCGGGCAAGGCCATGGCCGGGCTCTGGGAGTTCCCCGGCGGCAAGGTCCATGACGGCGAGACGCCGGAGCAGGCCCTGGTGCGCGAGC
>JAKSDN010001420.1 GCA_022360075.1 Kiloniellales bacterium
CCGGCTATCGGACAGCAGCCGCTGCCAGTCGTCGGAAGCGGCCACCGTATCCTCGAACTCACGCGCCGTCAGGTCGTTGCCGCTCAGGATCAAGAGCATGCGCCCGGCAAAGCCCTCGAGGCCAAGGCGCATCCGTTCGGGGAGCGGCAGGTTGCTCGGCACGCCGGCGGCTTTCCTGGCCTTGGCGTGGCGCTGCTCGCCGCGACTGGCCGCGGCGGTACGCAGGTTCTCGGTGAGAGATGCTAAAGATCTGGCCGGGTTCAGCTTGCCGCTGGCCAGCTTGCGCCAGAATGCCGGCTCGAAGAACCGTTTCACGTAGTAGTGCCTCAAGTAGGTCCGCGCGAGGCTGGAATCGGTTCGCGTCCAGGGATTCAAGAGCACGAGGCCCGTCACCATGGGGTTCTTGTGCGCATAGATCGACACTGCCGATGCGCCGTCGCACAGGCCCCAAAGCGCGACGGTCTCGATCTCCGGGAGCGCCTCGGTGAAAGCCCCGATGGCCGCGTTGAGATCGGCCTCGACCCGCTCGAAGCCGGGAAACTCGCCGTCGCTGTCGCCGGCACCGCGGAAATCGAATCTGAGCACCGGGACCCCGGACGCCGCCAGGCTTCGCGCGAGCAAGAGGAACTGTCGGTGGCTGCCCACGCGGTACTGCGGACCGCCGACGACGATCACCAGTCCGCGTTTCGGCACGCTCGTTGGCACGTGCAGGATTCCGAGAAGCTGATCCACGCCGACCCGAATCAGCAGGGGTCGCTCCGCGCTCACCGTAAGTGCTCCTCGCAGAGCATCGTGGTGGCGTCGATCAGGGCCGGTGCGAGGGTCACGTCCCTAAGCTGCCAGAAGGGATCTCCAACGACGATCCTATGGTGCACTTCGAGACCATTTGCATTCCAGGAATCCAGGATCCTCTGTGCCGGCGGCGACGGCCCTCGCTCCGGATCCGAATCGACTTCGAGCCAGATGATCCTCGCGCAGGACGGCGGTTCGATCGGCAGGCGCATTCCGTCGATCTCCTCGACCAGCCGCGGGGTCAGCTCATAGCCGGCGACCTCGATCGTCTGGCCCGCCGACATCATCTCCCTCAGGACGCCAGGGGTCTCGGGCTTGCCGCCCCTGCCCATGCTTGCTGCGGTGCGCACGCGCAGGAACTGGTTGAGCATCGTCTTGCCATCGAGCACGGGTTGCCAGAGGACCAGGCTCATCGTCTTGTGCCGCTCGCGGCCTATGGCTTTCAAGGCGAGGAGGGCGCCCGAGCGCAAACCCCAGAAGGCGATCGCCTTTCGGCCTTGCGCCTCGAGCCACGATACCGCCGTCTCGGCGTCCGCGTGCCATGTCTCGATGCAACCGTCGCGGAACTCGCCCGCGCTGTCGCCGGTACCATAGTAGTCGAGGAGCAGGGTCCCAAAGCCCTGTTGAGCCAGGGCCCTGGCCTGGAGCGCCGCCATCCGCCGTGCGCGGTTCATTTCCTCGGCGAAGGGGGGCAGGTAGATGATGTCGCCGCGGTCCCGCACGCCCGGCGGCGGCCGGTGATGGAGCAGGAAGACCCTTCCGTCCTGGCCCTCGGCGAAGGCGGCGGAGAACGCGGTGGGCGAGGAGGGGCTGTGAGCTGTCATCTTCGGACCGATGGATCGGGTCTCAGCGCCGACCTCCCGCCGTGGCGGCGGGCCAGGCCCTAGCTAGCGAACCCGCGCAAAGCCTACGGCACGACGGCTTTCGCGGTCGCTCCGATCTTGACCGGGAAGGTTTGGCGCCGGCCCAACTCCGCACGCCCTGCCTCGAGCTCAGGCGACCCCCGCCTTCAGCTTTTCCTCGACCAGGGACGTCAAGCTACCGAGAGTAGCGAAATTCTCCGCGGTGATCTCGTCATCCTCGAATTGGACGGCGAAGCGATCCTCGATCGCGCAGATAATGGTCACGACGGCCATCGAGTCGAGTTCAGGCAAGTGTCCGAAGAGCCCGCTCGCGGCGGACAAGGTGTCGGTGCGCGGCCCGAGTTGCAGGGTCTCACCAACGAGGGATCGAACGTCGCCCAGGAGTTGAACTTCTTTGGGGCTCGCGTCATTCATGTTCACGATGGGTCCTGCTCTTAACCGCTAGGCGCTCGACCGTAGCCCCGAAATCCGGCTCGGCCAGCCCGCCAGCGTCGGCTGTTATAGCAGACTCCTATGTCTTGAAAATGAAAACATCCTTTCGGCCGGCCCGGCAACGTCGCGCCGAGAATCCGGTGTCGGCGGCGACTGTCAGCTTTCTTTCCACCTTCGCGGCGCGATCTCGCCCCATGTGATGGGGCGGCCGACCGCCGGATCGAGCGGCTCGCGGATCGAGCGCCAAGCTGAAGCGTAAGAATTCTTAAATTTCAATGGACTAGTAACTGATTGCCTTCTGGGCATTGGACATGAGCATCGGCCTCTGAACCCTTTGGTCCATAGCCTTTCAACTGGTCTCGAAGTTGCATGTTCAGGGAGCCGGAGGCGAGACCCGAGCCTCTGGCCCGGTGGGCCTTTTATCGGGGTCTCGGCCGGTGATTTGCCGGGTGAATCTCGGTAGGCGGGAATTTGTTCTGCGCCCGATCATTCCATGGCTGCGAAGTGACTGAAACAGGCCGTGGCAGACCGTGTTTTCGGATGTGGATGCCCTTGTCCGCATGATAAATCGACACAAACTCGAAGGTCGATGACGATGAATAGCTATGGCGACGAGGGCTTGGCTGGCGCGACGCACGTCATCGCTCACAGTCCTGGCTCCGACGATGGAGCGGCGGCGGTGGCGCGTTTCCTCGAGCGTCACCCGAATGTCGAGACCATCGACGTCTTGTTCAGCGATCTTTCGGGAATCCTCCGCGGCAAGCGGCTTCCCGCCCGGAAGCTGCCGCAGCTTTTCGAGCGCGGTGTCCGTCTTCCCGGTGCCGCTTGCTCGCTCGGCATCAATGAAGAGATCGACAGCGGCAGCGGCGTCAGCGTCCAGGGTGGGCCCGACTGCCTCTGCAAGCCCGTCGGCGGAACGCTCGCGTCCGTTCCTTGGTCGGCGCGACCGGCCGGTCAGACCCTGGTCAGCATGTGGCAGGAGAACGGTCAGCCCTATGGCCTGGACCCTCGGCAGATCCTCGCCAAGGTCGTGCGAACCTTGAACGAGAAGGGGCTCCACCCGGTCGTCGCCCTGGAGGTCGAGTTCTACCTCATCGAGCGGCAGGCCAAGGACCCCAGCGCGCCGACCCCGGCCTCGACGGCGGACCGGCGCTCGTCCTTTGGTCCGCTTTACGGCATCAACGATCTCGACAGCGTTCAAGACTACATCGCCGCCGTTTACGAGGCAGGCCGCATCCAAGACATTGCGGCGCAGGCGGCGATGGCCGAGACGGGCCCCATGCAGCTCGAGGTGACGCTGGATCACTGTGCCGATGCGCTGCGGGCTTGCGATCAGCTCACTTACTTGAAGCGCGCGGTGCGCGGGACGGCCGCGGCCTTCGGGTTCGACGTGACCTTCATGGCCAAGCCTTACGCCGACCAGGCCGGCAGCGGCCTGCACGTCCATGTCAGCCTGCTCGACGAGAATGGCCAGAACAAGTTCGCCGGCAGCGACTTCGCGCCGGGTCAGCCGCTCGGCCATGCGATCGCCGGCCTGATCGACAGCATGCCGGAGGCGATGGCGATCTTCGGCCCGAACATGAACTCCTATCGCCGGGTCAAAGGCGGGGATCAGGCGCCGAGCCGGGCGAACTGGGGCGTCAACGACCGGGGCGCCGCGATCAGGGTGCCGAGCAGCGATCCCGCCAATCGGCGGATCGAGCATCGCGTCGCGGCAGCCGATGCCAACCCCTACCTGACCGTGGCGGCGATCCTAGCCGGTGTCGATCACGGCCTCGAAGAGGCCGCGGAGCCGCCCTCGGCCTCGTCCGGCGATGCCGGCCGGGCCGCCAAGCTGCCCGCCCACTGGGTGGACGCCCTGCGCGAGTTCGAGCGATCGAAGCTGCTTCGCCGCCACCTGGGCCCCGCGGCCAGCAAGGTCTATGGAGCCCTGAAACGGCGCGAGCTCGAGGCCTTCAACCGGCAGGTAACGCCGCTTGAGTATTCTTGGTACCTGGTCCAGGGCTAGGTAGCGCGCTCCGCATTAGTGATTTCCGGGCGAGGGTGGTACCAACGCCGCGTTGACAAGGACGCCGCCGTTGGCGACCCCTCCCTTGGGACGGTCTGTATGACGGGATTGTGTGGCTGGCTCGCCGCTGACGTCGGCGAGCGGGAGCCGAACGAACTGATCGCGAGCATGGCCTCCGGGCTGGTCGGCGCGGGAGCGGAGGCGCCGGCCAGTCGCATCGACGGGCCCGCCGCGCTCGCCCTCGTCCGGCCCGGCAGCGTTGGCCATCTCGCGGCCCATGACGGCGTGCTGGCGGCGATCGACGGCCGCGTCCGCTGGACCGCACCGGAGCTGGCCGAGGTCCATGACCGGAGCGGCCCGGCCGAAGCCTTGCTGCAGGCCTATCGGCGTAAGGGCATCGCGCTGTTCGAAGATCTCTTCGGCCCCTTCGCTCTTGCCATCGTCGACACGCGCGCCGCGCGATCGATCATCGCCATCGACCGCTTCGGTATCCATCCGCTTTGCTACGCCAGGGATTCGCAGCAGGGTTTCCTCTTCGGCTCGACCACGGATTCGCTGCGGGCCCATCCCGACCTCGGCGCGACGATCACGCCGCAGGCGATTTTCAACTTCCTCTACCACTATTCCTGCTGCGGGCCGGAGACGATCTATCAGGAGCAGCGCAAGCTGCTTCCCGCGCAATACGCCGTCTTCGAGAAGGGAGAGATCGAAACCGGGTTCTACTGGCAGGTCCCCTATCGCGAGGCCTATGGCGGCCGTCCGGAGGCGCACACGGAGGCGCTGCTGGAGGTTCTGCGCCAGGCGGTGAGGCGGGCTGCCGAGGGCACGGCGGACGAGAAGCTCGGCGCCTTTCTCAGCGGCGGCCTGGACAGCTCGACGGTCGTCGGGCTGCTGAGCGAACTGTCGAAACCGCGGTCGAGAGCCTTTACGATCGGGTTTCAAGATCAGCGCTACGACGAATCGCCCTTCGCCCAGGCGGCGACCCGGCACTTCGGCGCCGAGGGCTTCGAGTACAAGCTGACGCCCGAGGACGTCGTCGAAAGCCTGCCGCGGATCGTCGCGGCTTTCGACGAGCCCTTCGGCAACACCTCGGCGATTCCGGTGTATTTCTGCGCACGTCTGGCGAAGGAGCATGGGGTATCGCTCCTGCTCGCCGGCGACGGCGGGGACGAGATCTTTGCCGGCAACGCGCGCTACGCCGCACAGAAGCGGTTTTCGCTCTATGAAGGTATCCCGCAGGGTCTGCGCTCAGGCCTCTTGGAGCCGCTGGTCCTAGGTCTACCCGGTCTCGGTAAGCTGCCCGTTGCGCGCAAAGTGCGCAGCTATGTCGAGCGGGCGCGCGTTCCGCTGCCGGATCGGCTCGAGACCTACAACTTCTACGCCAACGCGGACCTGGCCGAGATCTTCCCGGCGGACAGTCTGCAGCAGATCGACCCCGAAGGCCCTCTCCAGGGCTTGCGCGCGGTCTACGCCCGGAGCGAAGGCCACGCGACGCTGCATCGCATGATGCATCTCGACCTGAAGGTCGCGCTCGCCGACAACGATCTCAGGAAGGTCGGGCGGATGTGCGACCTGGCGGGCGTCGAGGTCGCCTATCCCTTCCTCGACGAGGACGTGGTCTCCTTCGCCGCCGGCGTGCCCGAGGCGAGCCTGCTCAAGGGCTTCGAGCTCAGGACCTTTTTCAAGACGGCCTTGAAGGACTTCCTGCCGGAGGCGGCGCTCAACAAATCGAAGCATGGCTTCGGCATGCCGTTTCGCGAGTGGACGCGCGAGGATCCGGGGATCAGCGCCTTGGTGCGCGACAGCTTCGAGGCCTTCAGGGCGCGGGATCTTGTCAGGCGCGACTTCCTCGACCGCGTGCTCGAGGAACAGGCGAAGCCGGAGCGGACGGTCTACGACGGTCTGAGCTGGGACTTCCTGATGCTTGAACTCTGGTTGCGCAGCCGCGATTTGGCGTGATCCGCCGCGGTGGCGCCCGGCCTTGCCGCCGGTGGTGCCGATGCCGAATCTTCCGCGACATTGGGCCCGGGTACCGGTTGCAGGGGCAGATCCTGCGGCAGCCGGCGCCAGCGGCCTTTGCGGCGCCGGCTCTGCCGCGGCTCCGGCTCCGCCTTCGGCGGACCGGCCGTGAGCGCGAGGAACAGGATCAGATAGAGCAGGGTCGTGATTCTGGGATTGTCGATCAGGCTGCCGAACAGGCCGACCAGGAGGAAGGCGACCAGGCTGGCCAGCAGCACGACGGGAAGGTCTTGCTCGCGCAGGGTCAGGCGGCAACCCCGGAGCAAGGCGACGCCGGCGATCAGGCCGAAGGCGATCAGGCCGAGGGCGCCCTGCTCGAAGAAGATGTGGAGGTAGAGGTTCTTCACGTGCCAGGCCAAGTGGAGGATATCGCTGACCAGAAACCAACGGTCGAGGCCTGCCGAGAAGTCGCCGTTTGCCAGCCGCTCCCAGCCGGCGGAGCCGGCCAGCGAGAACGCCCGAACCTCGATCACCGAGTCCGGCGTGCGGTTGGACAGCATGAGCGTGACCGGCCAGTAGAAGAGGCCGTCGGCGCCCAGGGCCCCCGTGTTGAAAGCGACTTCGAAGCTTTGCCAGTCCTCGTCGCTCAGCACCGAGAAGGCCTGGCCTTGGCAGCCCCGAAGTTCGCGTGGGCTCAGAATGTGCTTGTGGCAGATGCGGGCGCGCAGGCGGCCGGCCTTGTGCCGCGCGCGGGCCTCGAAGCGAAGCCGATAGTCGCGCTGGGGCTTGAGATCGATGCGCTGGATCATCTCGAAGTCGCCCCAGCCCAAGGCCAGATAGCGTGTGCCCGCCTCGCGCTTCAGGCCATAGTTCGCGATCGGCGCCTGGCCGGCCATGGTGCGGAAATAGATCCGTGGAAAGCTGCCCGTGCCCTCGCCGACGAGCCGGGCCTCCAGCGAGTCGCCCATCATGCTCCGGGTCAGGATCCAGTGGTCTCGGCGTTCGGCCAGATCCTCGTCGGCCCGCGCGAAGCGCAGACCGATGAGGAAGCCCTGAACCGCCGGAACCGTCGTGGCCAGCAAGGTGGTGGCGAAGAGGGCCAGGACGATCACGTCCTTGACGTTGCCGTCGGTGAGATAGCGCCGGGCGAAACCGGCCGCGGGGAGCGTCGCCAGGACGATCGCCGCGAGCGACACGATGCCGGCCGTCGTCGAGTCACTGTCCGACCAGCGCGATTCCGTGATGGCGTCATAGATCCCGAGGCCGAACAGAAGCCCGACGCCCAGCAATACGAGGCCCAGCAGCCGCAGTGAGTTCGCCTTGGTCAGAAAGCCGAGCAGCAGGGCGGCGGTCATGGCGACGCCGGCGAGGACCAGGGCCTGCAGGCCGCCGTGACGGAAGAGGACGATGAGGGCGAGACCGAGGCCGAGCAATACGATCCCGCCGGCCGCGAGCATGCCGCGATGCAGGATCAGGAGGGACCGAAAGCGCAGAAAAAGCGCCAGCGCGACCACGAAGAGCCCGGCGGCGAAGCCCAGGTAGAGGCCGCGCGAGAAGGTCACGGCAACGCAGTAGCCGGCCAGGCCGAAGAGGGCGATGCCGGCCAGGCGCAGGACGATCGATCGGGCGAAGAAGATGGGGTAGAGCGTGAGCGGCGCTGCAAGGGCGAGAAAGCCGTCGATCGCGGTGCCGCCCGTGTGCATGGCGGAGAAGGGGCCGGTCACGCGGTAGGCGCTGGTCAGGTCGAGCAGGCTGGCGGCGATGGCGTAGAGGTTTTCCTGGCGATAGAGGTCGCGCAGCACACCACGCTCCCAGAGGATCGCCAGACCGACGAAGGCAAGGCCCACCATGAGGCCAGCCACGAAGAGCTCTCCGCAGGTCTTCGGATCGCGGGTCATATGGTGCCGGAGGAAGGGCCAAAGCAGCCAGGCCCAGAAGAAGCCCTTCGCGACCCGCAGCGCGTTATAGGGGCTCAGATAGCTGGTGGCCGAATTCGCGTCGATCGGCCGCAGCGGCACGACCGAAGGCAGCGTGCTGACGAGGTAGCTGGCGGCCGTCAGCCAGACCAGGACGGCCAGCCAGCGGCCAGTTCGATCTTCGCCTGTGGCTTCCGTGCGCTGCCACAGCAGCGCCACCAGGGTCGTGGCGAGCAGCAGATCGTACTCGTCGAGAAAGAAGCGCCCGCTCCAAGGCGCGAGATCGAGGATCGGCAAGGCGGCCGGAACCACGAACAGCCAGGCCCGCGGATAGCGGCTCAGGACCAAGAGATAGACCGCGAGACCGAGCATCAGGCTCAGCCGCCCGATCGGAAAATCGAGCAAGACGACGGCGATCGGCGCGATCAGCAAGACGGCCAGAATGCGACGAGACGCCAGGCCCAGGGCTTGGGCCGCGCCGCCGCGGGGCGCTTTCTCACGAAGGACCGCCATCGAGAACCACCGAAGTCGAAAGCCTACTTGTGGTATGGACCGCGACGGGCTGTCAATCGGCTAGCCGCCGGGATCTAAGCCGAGCCTTGTCGGACTGCGCTCCGCCCAGGTATGAGGGGGTACTCGCAAAGTGAGGTTTAAGTTCCTTGAACATTGGTCTTCTTTACGGCGTATCGACCTATCCGCCCACGACAGGCGGATCGATCCATGGCTACCAGCTGACGAGAGGCCTTGCGGAGCGAGGCCACAACCTTATGACCTGGTACCACGGCGCGGATGGTAACCCCTTTTGCCGACACTACCGTCGGCGTCAACTGCCTCAGTTCCTGGCCAAAGTAGATGTGCTCTATGTCCGAGTGGACTGGAACCTCGCGACCGTCCGTCGCATGTGGATGAAGCGGCTTCGCCTTGGAAGGTTGCCGGTTGTCTGGGAGTTGAATGGCCTGCCAGAGGAATTGTTCTACTTGGGCAGGTCCGAGGACGAGCTGCGAAAAGTGGTTGAAGAGCTCCGGTCTTACGCTGTCCGTGTTGACGCTGCCATTGCGGTGACGGAAAAGATCGAGCGTTTTCTGGCCCAAGACGTCGGTGTCCGGCGAACCTACTGCATTCCGAATGGCAGTGATCCCAAGCTCTTTGGCCCCGGGCCCGAATCCTCCAAGAGCCTGGGACCCTTGCAGATCGTTTGGATCGGTACCTCCCGGAGCGGCTGGCACGACCTCGATACATTGCTCTCGGCGGCGCAGACCCTCGCCGCCTCGGATGCCAACGTGCTGTTTCGGATCTACGGGGATCCCTCGTTCTTGCCAAACGATCTTCCGTCGAACACTCGTGCCTGCGGGGCCGTGCCCTATTCGGAGATGGGCAGGACAATCAGCGATGCTGATGTCGGCCTGCACCTTTTCAAGCCATTGGGAGAGATCAGGGTCGAGGGATCGCCGCTCAAGCTGTTCGACTACATGGCGAGCGGACTCGCCGTCATCGCTCAGGATGAGGGCCAAAGAGGCGCGATTATTCGACAGCGGGAAGTGGGATTGACAACCTCAGGAGCGCCGGACGATCTCGCTCGGCAGATTTCCAAACTCGAGCAGGATCGAGACCTCTGTCGGCGTTTTGGTGAAAACGGCAGGCTTGCGGTCGAGGAATACTACAATTGGGACCGGGCGGCAGAGGAGACCGAGGCCGTGCTGCGAGGTGTGCTGAAGTAGACGCTCGGCCGTTGTTATTCGGTTAAACTCGAGTTCCTCATCTGAAGACGGCAAGCGAGTCCTACTTCGGCTCTGGCTGCTGCTTGGACCGACGCGACGAGTTGAGCCAATGCGCCCGATGCCGTGGGATGCCGGTGTACCGTTAGGGTTTGGCGACAAGCAAGGCCATGTGTTACGAAGGGATTCTATCCGCTGGTGGCCCCTGGGCGGCCGAATTCAACCCGGCTGTGACACCTCTTTTGCAAGTATTCGGCCTTGGAGATCAGGGTATGCAACCGTTCGATGTGCGGGACTACTGGAACAAGCGACATGCCAAATCCTACGGTCCGGAAAGCGTGGGTTACATCGGTATGGGCGAGGCATACAATAGAATCGCCTATGACCTGAACGAGTACGTCTTTCAACGTGCTCTCAAGCAGTTCGGGACCGACATACAAGACAGCAGTGTCTTGGATATCGGCTCGGGTACGGGCTTCTGGCTGAACAACTGGAATCGGGCTGGTGTTGATAAGCTTGTAGGGTCCGACCTTTCGGTCGTCGCAACGGATCACCTCAAGACGAAGTTTCCAGAATTGGAAATTCTGACGATGGACGTGTCCGACCAGATTCCAGGCAACCAAGCCAACGCATTTGACATCGTTTCCGCCTTCGCTGTGTTGTATCACATCGTTGATGATCAGCGATATTCGAAGGCGCTTTCGAATATTGCCTCCGTTCTCCGTCCTGGCGGACTGTTGTTTTTGTCGGAGAACTTGATCGACGGGGAGGAAATCCGCCTTCAACATATCGTGCATCGTAGTCGACAAACGATCGAAGGGCTGCTCGCTCAAAACGGATTCGCCAAGGTGCTTGAACGACCGATGTTCGTCTTGATGAATAGCCCGGTCGATTCGCGCAGCCGCTTACTTCACCGGATTTGGGGGCTCGTGCAAAGAGCCTCTAGGTCTCGCAGTCAGAAACTTGTATTGCCCATTCTGTTCGAAATCGAGAAGGTGCTGTTGGGTCTCGTAAAGAAGGGGCCATCAACGAAGTTCTTGGTGTACAGAAAAGAATAGAACTTTGCCGTGCCTCACAGTTTACGGCATCTTCATCGCGGCCTTCGGGCGGCGATCAAATCCCTGTCGAGCGTCCCCTACTACTCCTTGACGATGTCAAGGCAGGCCAGGTGCCCGCCGTCGTCGGCATCGACCCTGACCGGCGGATGGAGCGTCTTGCCTTCCCGCCAGAGCTTGCCTTCGAAGACTCTGTAGTATTCGGCCCCGGCGAGCTCGCCGCCGTTGCTGGTCAGCCACCGATCGACTTCGCTTTCCGAGAATAGCTGGCAAATGAACGCGTAGCTCTTGGTCTCGGCGATGTGGGGCTCCTTGTAGACGTCCGCGTAGTACTTCGTCCTGTTGTATGGGCAGGTCAGAAGGATGTGGCCGCCGGGATTGAGGAGCCCGAAGAGGTTCTTCATCGCCCTGTCGTGATCCTTGATGTGCTCCAGGACGCTCAGACAGGTGATGACGTCGAACTTCTTGTCGATCGCCGGATCCAGGATGTTGTCGTCGAGGACGTGCCAGTGGCGGTTCCAATAGTCGGCCGTCCAGTAGTCCCGCCGGTTGTCGATGGCGGTGACGTGGAAGCCGCAGGTCGACAGCACGTGCGGCCAAGCCGTCTGGCCGGTGCCCACGTCGAGGATCGACTGCGGATAGAGCTCCGAGATCTTGCGGAAGGCAAAGCTGTACTCCAGCGGGCGCTCGTTGCGTCTCGAGGGATCGCTCCTCTGGGCCTTGACCCAGTCGAGTTCGGCCTCGCGCTCGACGTACATCCGGGCGAGGCGCTGCATGCCGGGGAGCAGGGCGCGCGCGATCGGCTTGGCTGCCGTGCGGATCAGGGACATTCAGGTCTCCGCTTCTTCAAGTCTTCGGTCCTAATAACACGAATGATCGGCGCTCGAAGGCAATCGTCGCCTTTCTCCTCGCCGCCCTACCCCTTGCCCTGGGCGATGGCCAGGTTCATCTGACGCAAGATCCGCATGAGTTCCTGCTTGATGGGATGGTTCAGGGCGAAGATGGCGGCGAGCCAGGCTGGCCCTGCGCCCGCGCCGGCGATCAAGAGCTGAATCCAGACGCTTGTCGTCGTGAGATCGAGCTGCGCGACGACGAAGAGCGGCCAAGCCAAGGCCGCCAGAGCCACGCCGGCGCTTTGCCAGACGGAGACCGCCACGTCGGTTAAAGTCAGGCCGATTGCTTGGGCGAGGAAATAGTGGATGACGGCGAAGCCGATGACGTTGGTCAGAATCTGCGCCGCAGCGACCCATTCCATACTGTAGAAGGCCGCGACCGCGACGAGCGCGATGCGGCAGCTCTGAACGATCACATTCGTCCAGAGAACCTGAGTGACCCTGCCCATCGCGACGAGCGCCGGACCACCGAAGGTGAAGAGCGCATAGATCGCGGCGCTGACACAGAGGATCTGCGCGACCGGCACGGCCGGTCCCCACTGATCGCCGTAGAGCGCCCCGATCACCGGCCCAGCCATCAGACCCGCCACCGCATAGAACGGCCAGGCCAATGCCGTGAGCAGCGAAAGCCCGTGCAGATAGCCGGTCTTGAGGTCGGCGTGCTGTCGGTGCTGCTTGGCGAAGGCGGGCAGCAGGACGGGCCGGACCGCCGCCTCCACGCCCTCGGCGAACATCTTCGGCAGCCCGTTGCCGCGGCTGTAAAAGCCGACAGCGCTAAAGCCGAGCGTTCGGCCCATGATCAGATCCGGCGCCATGCGGCCGAGACGGCTGATGATCTGGGTCAGGCTGACGATCGAGCCGAAGCTGACCACGCTGCGCCACTCGGAAAAGGACGGTATCAGAAAAACGTAACGCGCCTTGACCAGGAGCAGGGCTGCGATCGTCGCGAGATTGCCAGCGACCGAACCCCAGGCCATGGAGTAATAGCTCGCGCCCGCATAGGCCAAGGCCAGGGTCGTGGCGGCCTGGACCAGCGAGCCGGTCAGGCCGACCTTGGTGAGCTGACCGAACTGCATCTCGCGTTGCAGGAACGACTGGGCCAGGGCCGCGAAGGGGATCAGCAGCGGCCCGATCGCCAGGACGCAGAGAACCCCCTGCATGTCGGGCTCGTCGTAGAACGCCGCGACGAAAGGGCTCGACAGAACCAGGAGGGCCGCGATCAGCCAAGAGATCGCCAGCGACACGCCATAGGCGGTGCGCACCCGTGCCTCCGTCAGGTCCTTTTCCTGGATGACGTAGGTGCCGACGCCGAAGTCGCGCAGCGTCTGGACCAGCGCCACGACGACGGCCGAGACCGAGAAGATGCCGATCTCTTCGGGCGTGAGCAGGCGCGAGAGCACGACCACGACGATGAAGCTCACGCCGAGGCCCATGTATCTGGTGAAGAACGAAAGCGCGAGGGAGCGCCTTACGCTAGCCAAACCCAGGCGTCTCCATGGTCGGTTCGGTCGATCGCGGCCGCCTCGATATCGGCCTTGAAGCGCGCTCTCGGACCCGCAGAGATCCACGCGTAGGCAGCGAAAGTCGTTGCAATATCACCATGCCAGAACGATTGCAAACGGACCCTTAAGGCCGCAGTTCGCCGCGTCGCCGCGAGGCCGGGGAGACGATTAGTGCGCTTCGCGAGGCCCGTTCTTGAGCGATGCCCGGTAGACCTCGCAGTAGGCCCGGACCATGACGTCGGCGGAGAAACGTTCGCGTATTGTCCCGGCCAGGCTCTGGCCGAGCGCGCGCCGAAGCGCCTCGTCGTCGGCGATGCCCACGATGGCCTCCGCCAGCTTCTCGGCGTCGTCCGGATCGACGACGACCGCGTTGCCACTCTCGCCGACGATGTCGACGAAAGCCGGTATCGCCGAGCAGACCAAGGGCAGCTCCAGCGCCGCGGCCTCCAGCAGGGCGATCGGCAGGCCTTCGCTGCGCGACGGCATCAACAGGCCAAGGCTCGACTTGGCGATGGACAGGGCGATCTGGCGCGGTTGCCGAGCGATCAGGTGAACGACGTCGCCGCATCCGAGGTCCTGGATCGCGGCCTCGTATGGCTCCCGGCTTGCGCCGTCGCCGACGATGAGCAGGTGCAGATCCGGCATGCGCGCCCGCACCGCCGGCCAGGCGGCAATGGCGCGGTCCTGTCCCTTCACCGGCCGCAGCGCCCCGAGGATCGTCACATAGCGCTGCGGAAGCTCTCGGCGCAGCGCGGTTTCTAGATCCGTTCTGTTCAGCAGCTCGGCCGGATCGATCCTTGTGGCGTTCTCGATGACCTGGATCTTCTTGCAGAAGGGAAGGGCGTCGGCGGCCCGGCGCAGTAGCGAGGGCGAGACGGCGACGACATGCTCCGCGCCCTTGAGCACTTGGCGCCAGACCCATCGGCCCAGCCAACTGCGTTCGGGATAGGCTCCGGTCTCGCTGCCATGCAGGGTGATGACGTAAGGCGGCCCGCCGAACCATCGCAGGACGGCGAAATAGATCTGATAGTACTGCAGCGTATGCAGGTGGATGACGTCGACCTTGCTCGCCCTCAGCAACTTGACCAGCCGCGCCATGTCGACGGGGAACGCCAAGACCCCCTTGAGCAGGTCGCGCAGCGAACCTTTGCTCGTGTAGGGGACGGTCAGGGGCATGACGAGGCAGCGCAGCCCTTCGATCGTCACGTCCTCGGGCGCCGGATCGCGCCAGGGCCGCGGCCTGAGATGCAAAACCTCGTGATCGGCTTTGAGCCGGTTAAGCAGCTCGAAGATCACCGCATCGACGCCGCCCTTCACGTCGGGATAGGCCAGGCTAGAGACGAAAAGGATCCTCATAGGACGTCAAGGCGTTCCCGGTGCGACTCTCGATCTCGAAGGATTGTCCATCGCATCGGCAGATCCGACAGGCGTCCCCTCTCAATTGAAACGCAAGGAAGATAGCAAGACGGGGCGGCAGCGGTGAAGGCGCCGACTAGGGTTGCCGCTCGTGCGGCTCCAGCATGGCACGGAGGCTCCTCGCCATGGCTGCCTTCTCGTCGGCATCGAGCATCGCGATGAGGCGGTGCTCGGCCGCGGCGTGGACCGGCATCGCCTCGTCGGCCAGGCGCTTGCCCTCGGGGGTCAGGCGCACGATCACACCGCGGCCGTCCCGCGGATCGCGCAGCCGCTCGACGTGTCCGGCCTGTTCCAAGCGGGAGATCAGCAGGGAGAGACCACCGGAGGTGAACAGCAGGGACTGAAGCAGCTCGCGCGGCGACATCTGGTGCGGAGCCGGCGCGACCCGCAGCGTCGCGATCACGGCGTACTCGTGGTAGCGCAGCCGAAAGGGCGCCAGCGCCTCGTTGACCTCCTGCAGGATGAAGTCCTGCAGCCGGATGATCCGGCCGACGATGCCCTTGGCCGAGCTGTCGATGTCCGGCCGGCTGATTCGCCAGCGCTCCAGCCCGCGCTCGATCACGTCGCCCGGCCTCGTCTCCGGCGCCTCAACAGCCGCTATCGCCTTCTTCGAGGAACTCACGCAGCCTGCCTCGACTCCAATTCAACCGAAAGCTGTCCCGGCTCGACGCGAACCGGCCCGGCCCGACGCTATCTCAAGCGCCCGGTCGGTGAAAATATCTTTCTTGCAAGATAAATAAAGGAGCCATAGAGTTTCTGCGGCAGGGAGGCTGGCATTCCATCCGTCTCCGCCGACAAGCACAAAACGGCAGAAACATGGGAGGACAAGATGACTCGTAGCGTCGGGCGACGGCCCATCCTCGGAACCCTCGCGGCTGTCTCGCTCGCCTTCGGGGCGGGGGAGGCCTCGGCCGCGGAACTGGTCATTGCCACCTTCGGCGGTTCCTTCGCCGACGAGACCCGGACCTGCCATGTCGAAGCCTTCGAGAAGGCGACCGGGGCGACCGCCGTGATCGTGCTGGGAAGCTCCGTGGACCAGGCCGCGAAGATCCGCGCGACGGCCGGTGCCGCCGAGATCGACGTCGCCTACATGGACATCTCGATCGCCAAGCAGGTGAAGGCCGAGGGCCTGCTCGAGACGCTCGACTTCTCGTCGCTCTCCAGCTTTGCCGAGGTCGCACCCCAGGCTTTCGACGCGGACGGCAACTTCGTCAACTTCATGACCGCCGCCACGACCATCGCCTACGACCCGCGCGCCTTCGCGACGCCGCCCGATAGCTGGTCCGTGTTCTTCGATCCGCAGTACAAGGGCAAGTTCGCGCTCGGCGACATTTCTGGCACCTCGGGCCTGCACTTTCTGCTGGCCATGAATCGGATGGAGGGCGGCACGCTCGACAACCTCGATGCAGGCTTCGCCAAAATCGACGAGATCGCCGGCGAGGCCGTCATGTTCTACACCCAGGCCGATCAGCTCGTGCAGCTCTTCGACCGCGGCGAGATCGTGCTGGCTCCCTGGTATCCGGACCGGGTCGGCTCGGCGGCCGACAAGGGCGTGCCGGTTGCGATCGCCTATCCCAAGGAAGGTGCCGTCGGCATCCAGCCGACTCTGTCGGTCCCGAAGGGCGCGCCGAACCGGGATCTGGCGATGCAGTACATCGACGTGGTCCTGTCCAAGGAGGGGCAACGCTGCTTTGCCGAGCGCAAGTACGCCGGTCCGGTTAACACGAAAGTCTCTCTCTCCGACAAGGTGAAGGCCCTGGTGCCCTTCGGCGAGAGCTACGAAAAGCTCTGGTACCCGGACACGGACGCCGTCGCGCAGAAGCGGCCGGACTGGACCCGCCGTTGGCAGCGCGAGATCAATCGCTGAGGCCTGTTCGACGGAACGTCGGCGCGTCGATTGCGCCGATCGGCTGAGAGGCAAAGAGAGTGTCTTGCAGCGCGGGATGACCAGCCTGCTTGCTTCGAGACGCATTCTATCGAACGCTCCTCGGCATGAGGTTCAATTCTAATGCCAGCAAAGCCTAACCTCATGCTGAGGAGCCCCGAAGGTGCGTCTCGAAGCACGCGCGTCGGATCTGCAGATGTTACGAGATGGCGCACTGACGCCCAGCCGGCCTGAGAGAGTCTGAGCTGGGATGAGCACGCTCGCCATCGCTGGTCTGACCAAGCGCTACGGCGAGGCCACGGTCGTCGACCGCTTCGGCCTCGAGGTCGCGCAAGGCGAGTTCGTCGCCCTGCTCGGCCCCTCGGGCTGCGGCAAGACGACGATCCTGCGCA
>JAKSDN010000152.1 GCA_022360075.1 Kiloniellales bacterium
CCGGTTGCGCGCCCAGACCGGCAGCGGCAGGGCATCGAGCAGAGCGGAGAAATCATCCCTTTCGGCCTCGACCTGGGCCAGCGCGTCGCTCTGCGCCGTGACATCGAGAAACCAGACCAGGCAGGCCGCGTCCTTGCCGCCGCCCGCCTGGGCCCGATTGCCGCGGACCTCGAAGCGCCGCCGGCCGTCGCGGTGGTTCAGGGTCAGAGAGAAGTCGCTGCCTTGGCCAACCAGGCGCTCGGCCGCCGCGGCCAGCTCCTGGGACTGCGCCGGCTCGAAGGCCGTGAGCAGAACGTTGAAGTCGACCGCCTCGTCCTCGCGAACGCCGAGAGTCTGGGCCAGATCGCGCGAGCAGCGCGGTCCGCCGCCGGCATGGGCGAAGGCGTAGCAGCCGATCGGCGCGGCAAAGAGCACGGATTCGGCCGCCGCCGCCTTCTCCTGCGCCGCCGCCAAGCTGCTCTTGAGCTGGCCGAGGTGCTGGCGATAGCGCAGCATCAAGAGGGCCAACAGCAAAGCGGCGACTACTGCCACCGCCGCTATCGGCCAAAGGCCGGTCGTCATGGCGGACTCCGCGCCAGTCATCACTCCGTCCCAAAGCCAAAGGGACGCGAGGGCACCGCCCGGCACCCCGACGCCTCCGCGAGAAGGCGTCAGATGTGAGGCGGAACCTTGCGACTCGGGAGTCTAGGTCAGATTAAGGTTAACAGACAATAAACACGCGCACCGCGCTCGCCGCCGCGCAGGGACGGCGAGCGCCGATACGGGGCTCGGCATGCGCGAAATCAGTAGCGGTATTGCTCGGCCTTGAAGGGTCCCTCGGTCGGGACGCCGATGTAGTCGGCCTGCTTGTCGGTCAGCTTGGTGAGCTTGACGCCGATCTTCTCCAGATGCAGGGAGGCCACCTTCTCGTCGAGATGCTTCGGCAGCGTATAGACCTGGTTCTCGTAGGCCGTGTTGTTGTTCCACAGCTCGATCTGCGCCAGCGTCTGGTTGGTGAAGGAGGCGCTCATCACGAAGCTCGGGTGGCCGGTCGCGCAGCCCAGGTTCACCAACCGCCCCTCGGCCAGCAGGATGATGCGCTTGCCGTCCGGGAACTCGACTTCGTCGACCTGCGGCTTGACGTTGTGCCACTTCATGTTGCGCAGGGCGTCGACCTGGATCTCGTTGTCGAAGTGGCCGATGTTGCAGACGATCGCCCGCTCCTTCATCGCCCGCATGTGGTCGATGGTGATGACGTCGACGTTGCCGGTCGCGGACACGAAGATGTCGGCGCTCGGCGCGGCATCATCCATGGTCGTGACCTCATAGCCCTGCATCGCGGCCTGCAGCGCGCAGATCGGGTCGACCTCGGTCACCATGACGCGCGCGCCGGCGTTGCGCAGGCTCTCGGCCGAGCCCTTGCCGACGTCGCCGTAGCCGCAGACAACCGCGACCTTGCCCGCCATCATCACGTCGGTGGCGCGGCGGATGCCATCGACCAGGCTCTCGCGGCAGCCGTAGATGTTGTCGAACTTCGACTTGGTGACCGAATCGTTGACGTTGATCGCCGGCGACAGCAGCTCGCCCTTCTTGGCCATGTCGTAGAGGCGTAGCACGCCGGTCGTGGTCTCCTCGGAGACACCGCGCACGTCCTTCATCAGCTCGCCGTGCTTCTCGTGCATGACCGCGGTCAGGTCGCCGCCGTCGTCGAGCAGCATGTTCGGGCGCCAGGCATCGTTGCCGGTGATCGTCTGCTCGACGCACCACCAGTACTCCTCCTCGGTCTCGCCCTTCCAGGCGAAGACCGGGACACCGGCGGCGGCGATCGCGGCGGCGGCATGGTCCTGGGTCGAGAAGATATTGCAGGACGACCAGCGCACCTCGGCGCCCAGCGCGGTCAGCGTCTCGATCAGCACCGCGGTCTGAATGGTCATGTGCAGGCAGCCGGTCACGCGCGCGCCCTTCAGCGGCTTCTGGGCGCCGTACTCGGCGCGCAAGGCCATCA
>JAKSDN010000437.1 GCA_022360075.1 Kiloniellales bacterium
CCTTCCGCCTTCATATTCGGTGTGAGGTCCGCGATCTGGCCGCGTTGCTCAAGCGCCTTGACCAGTTCTCCAAGGGTGTTGTAGGGCGCGTACCAGACATCCGGCAGGTCGTCGGAAAGGGCCTGTCTGAGGATGGCTTGATGCCCATCCGTATAGCTCTTCATCGGCGCCCGGTACTTGATTCGAACCTCCGGATGCTTCTTCATGAAGGCGTCCGCGATCGGTTCGTGGAAGCGCTTGTGCCCGCCCCAGGCGTGCACGACTTCAAGGGTTACGGTCTCGGCGAGCGCCGAGCCCGTGGTCGCCAGGGCCGCGAGAGCCGCCCCCGCTGCGAGGTTCAGAAGCTTTGCCATTCTGTTCTCTCCATCACTTTGGCCGGTGAGGTGGGGATAGTTCCCCGGTTCCTGGCGATCGACCCGTTTGCCGCGGGCCGGAGGGGTGCCAGAATTCTTGGTTGCTTTGAGGCAGACATCACTTGAACCCGCTCATGGTGATGCCGCGAACGAACTGACGTTGCGCCAGGACGAAAAGGACCAGGAGCGGTACGGTGATGATCGTCGCGCCAGCGGCCAGACCGCCGAAGTCGGCGCTGAGCTCGCTGTCCTTGAACAGCAGCATGCCGAGCGGCGGGGTCGCGCGCTCCATCGAGTTGACGGCGATCAAAGGCCAGTAGAGGTCGTTCCAATGCGCGGTGACCGAAAAGACGCTGAAGGCGGCAATCGCCGGACGTGCACTGGGCAGGATCAGCCGTAGGACGATCTCCACTTCCGTCATGCCGTCCAGGCGCGCTGCCTGCAGCACTTCATCGGGGTAGCCTTTGAAGAACTGCCGGAACAGGAAGATCGCGAAGACGGAGAGGAAGAAGGGCACCATCAGCGCGAAATAGGTGTCGAGCAGGCGGAGCTCCGCCAGGACCAGGTAGAGCGGCAACGCCGGGACCTGGATCGGCACGCAGAGGCCGAGCACGATGAGCGCGAAGAGCAGCCCACGCCCCCGGAACTCGAGCTTGGCGAGGGCATAGCCCGCGAAGAGAGCGCCCGTGACCTGAACGATCAGGATGCCGGAGACCACGATGACGCCGTTCAGCATGAAGCGGAGCATCGGCACGCTGAACAGCGCCTTGCCATAGTTCTCGGCAATGGCGAGACGGTCGGGGATCAGGTCGAGCGGCTCACCGAAGATCTGGTCGGCTGGCTTGATGGAGGTGGCGAGCATCCACACGAAGGGGGCGACCACCAGAAGGGCGAGAGCGATCAGCAGGCCGTGCTCGGCCAGCAGAGCGCCGATCGCGAAGGCACCACGCCGCCTCTGACCGGCCGTGGGGCTGCTGTCCCGGCGTTGCGTCATGGCCATGGGTCAGCCCCCGTAGTGGATCCGGCGATCGGCGATGCCGATCTGGACCAGGGAGAACGCAAGGACGAAGACCAGGAAGATCGTGATCAGGGCGGAGGCGTAGCCGATCTCGAAGTACTGGAAGCCCTCGAGGTAGACCGCGTAAAGCAGGACCTCTGTCGACTTCATCGGCCCACCCTGGGTGAGGACCGCCACCGTGTCGAAGACCTGGAAGGCGGTGATGGAGGTCGTGATCACTACGAAGAGAGTCGTCGGAGCCAACAACGGTAAGGTGATGCGCCAGAAGCGGTCGAAGCCGGAATCCGCGCCATCCAGAGACGCAGCCTCATAGATCTCCTGCGGGATCGCCGTCAGCCCTGCCAGAAACAACACCATCGCAAAGCCGACCAGCTGCCAGACACCGATTGCCGCTATGGAATAGAGCGCAATATCCGGGTCGGTCAGGAAGTCAATGCGATCGATACCCAGCCCCGACAAGATCGCATTGATCGGTCCAATCCGTCCGTGCAGCAGGTACTGCCAGACCACCGCCATCGCCACCATGGTGCTGGTGACCGGTAGAAAAAACACGATCTCATAGAAGCGCCGGCTCCGGCCCCTGCGGTGCACGAGCATGGCGATGGACAAACCGAGACCGACGGATACCGGCATGACGATGCCGACATAGATCAGCGTATTGATCAGGGCGCGCCGAGCGCCACCATCGCCGAAGATCTTGGCGTAGTTGTCGAGGCCGACGAAGGAAAGCCCCGTCGCGGCGAGAGTGTAGTCTGTCAGGCTGAAGACGATAACGGCTGCCAGGGGCGCCAAGATCAGACAGATCAAAAGACAACAGGTGGGGGCCACAAAGGCATAACCGGCCAAGCGCAGGCTGCGTGCATGGCGCCCGTTCCGATCCCATCGGACGGCTGTCATCGGCGTCACGCTCTTGCCTTGGCTCATAACCGCCATCATCTGCCTCCACTGATCGCCAGAGGAAGGGCCGTGGTTACCGCTGGCTGGACGCGCTCGCCTCCACTACCGAAAAACCGCAGGCGTGCCGTCGGGAACACAACGGTGAGCCCGACCTCGTTGATTTGAGGCAACCGTTCGCGTAGGGACGCATCGCCGCGGACCAGAACGGTTTGCGGCGGCGTGGTCTCGAGCATCAGATGCAGCACGAACTCCGCGCCGTGGTCCTCCAGCTTGATCAGCCGCGCACCGAAGCTGCAGTCGTCTGAGGGCGCCGAATGTTCGAAATCCAGGACCAGATCTTCCGGGCGGATGGCAACACTCACCAGAGCCCCGGCCGCCGGCGGGATTTGCACCGGCAGAGCTTTGCCAAACAGATTTGGAATGCCATCCGCCTGGAGGGACGCTTCGTAGACATTGATGGGGTGAGTGCCGATGAAGCGGGCGACCCGCAGATCGACAGGCTGCGCATAGATCTCAGATGGGGTGCCGACCTGGAGCAAGGCGCCGTCCATCATGACTGCGACCCGCTGGGACATGGTCATGGCTTCGACCTGGTCGTGGGTCACATAGATGAAGGTGATGCCGAGTTTTTTGTGTAAATCGGTGAGTTCGTTGCGCATCTGCGTGCGCAGGCGGGCATCCAGGTTCGACAGCGGCTCGTCCATCAGGAAGACCGACGGCTCCGCCACCAGCGCGCGGCCAAGCGCTACCCGCTGGCGCTGACCGCCGGAAAGCTGACCCGGGCGGCGGGTAAGTAGAGCCTCAAGCTCAAGAAGGGTCGCGGTATCACGCACCTTGCGCGCAATCTCCCGGTGTCCGGCCGCGGAGCCCGGCATCAGACGCCCAAGGCCTGGAAAGCGCTGGCCGAAAGACAGCCGGCGCATGATGAGCGGCATGGCGATGTTGTCGAACACGCTCATATGCGGGTAGAGCGCGTAACTCTGGAACACCATGGAGAGACCGCGTTCCTTCGGACGCAACCCGTCGATCGCGCGTCCATCAATCTCGATCGTCCCGGAAGACTGGGTCTCGAAGCCGGCGATGAGTCGTAGCAGCGTTGATTTCCCACAGCCCGACGGTCCCAGCAACGTCAAGAACTCACCGGCTTCCACGTCGAGTTCCACCGCTTTCAGGACCGGCGTCGAACCGAAAGCCTTGACCACCTCCCTGAGTGATACCGCCGCTCCAGCCATAAGTTCGTCCGCTGCCTCCCTTTTGTATAATTATTAGCGGAGAATGATTTCAGAAATATGTCAGAAATCGGAGAATTTCTCCAGAACTTTCTCTGCTCGCGCATTGCGGCTCTAAATGGAGGCGGTCGGGGCGATGCTGTGAGAATTGATCGTCTGCGCGAGGATCTCAGCAACAAGCACGACGCGGGTCACAACAGTCGTGGCGCCGCCTGTTGAGGGGGGATTGCCATAAGCCATGCGCAGCATGTCGTCCGAGAACTCCGCCAGTGCGCTCCGGGGGCGGCAGCCGATGGCAATGGTGTAGGCTCCGCTAGAGCGAGCACAGCGGAGGAACTCTACGGTGTCCGGTGTGATGCCCGACTCGGAGATTGCGATGGCCGTGCAGCCCACGGACAGTCCATTCGCGACCTCGTGCGCCAAATTCGGATCGCGGAAACTCTGCGCATTGAGGCCCAGGCGCAGGAGCCGGTAGGCAACGATTTCCCCGGCGATCCCGGAAACACCCGAGCCGTAGATGTCGATGCGCCGCGAGTCGACAAGACGTGCTGCGACTTTATCGATCAAGGCGAGGTCGATGAGGGCGGCAGTGTCCTCAAGCGATGCGCTTAGCCCGCCCACGAGTTGCCTGACTGCTGCCAGTCCGTCTGAAGTGCTAAGGTCCGCTGCCGGGTGCCGCGCCAACTCTGCGGCCAAGGCCAATTTGAATTCACTGAAACCTTTGAAGCCGAGTTCCTGGCATAGCCGGATAACGCTCGCCTGACCGCTCTTGGCGTATTGGGTCAGATCCACAAGGGACTGGTACACCACTTTCTCTGGGTTCTCGATGATGTACTTGGCGATCCTGGCAAGTGCATCCGGCAGTTCATCCAGATGCGCCTGCAGTTCTGCGCGTATGTTCGGACCCGGAGTCCGATCGTTGCGGCCTGGCGGCCGATTGCTCCCAGTCGCTTGCGCCAATCCGATTCTCCTTGAATTTTCAGATATATGACAATGACTGAGCCGGAATGGTCCGGCTCGCCACTGCCGACTATAGCCTGCCGTCGCGGATTTGCAGTCCATGACCCGGCAAAACCGCCGAGAATTTCTCCATCAGGAGCGGCAAGGCTTTTCCGCTGTGGCCTTGTGGATGTGCCGGTCTGGCGCCCTCGCGCGATTGTATCAGAGATTATCTTTACAATATGATCTTTTTATGGAGTAATTCTCCATACGGTCGTCGAACCAAGTGTGTCCTGTGTGGACGCCGGGGGGCACCGGGTGTGTCAGTTCCCAAGGTTGGAGCCGACCAGGTCAAAACCGACAAGGTTGGAACGAAGCATCATGCCTTTCGCCGTTGGCATCGACATAGGAGGCGGCAGCGCCAAGCTGGGGATCGTTGATGCAAGAGGCGTGGTGATGGTGCGCGACGAGATGCCTACGCCAAAAGTGAACACCCCCGCTGAACTTGCCATGGCCTACGCCTCGGGAATCGATGGCATTCTGAAGAGACCCAATGCTGGCGCACTGGCGGGTATTGGTGTCGGCTTGCCGGGTCACCTGGATGCAGCGGGCCTGACCTCCACCTACAGCAATGTTCCTCTGCTCGACAACTTTCCGTTCGCGGAGTTCCTAACGGACCGGTTTGGGTTACCTGTTCGCCTTGACAACGACGCTACGCTGGCCGCGCTGGCAGAGTACCGCTTCGGTGCAGGCCGAGGGGCGAAGCGGCTTTTGGTTGTTACGCTTGGAACAGGTATCGGCTTGGGTCTGGTTGCTGATGGCGAACCACAGCGCTTGGTTCGGGGCTGCATGGGAGACCCGGGCCATATCATCGTCGACCCTCACGCGCGCTGGACCTGCCGTCAGGGGTGTCGTGGCTGCCTCGAATCCGTGGCATCGAGTCTGGCGTTGGAGCGCGATGCCGCCGCTATGGCGGTATGGCGGCCGGATGGCCAGTTGGGCGCAATTCTGGCGCGCGAAGGCTGCTTGCGGACAGCCCAAATCATTGAAGCGGCGCATAGTGGGGTCGCCGAGGCCAGCCATCTGCTCGAGAAACTTGGGGCTTGGCTGGGCATGGCCGCCGCCTCCTGGTGCGCGCTCTACGATCCGGATCTGATCCTTTTCGGCGGTGGCCTCAGTTCTGCCGGCCGAGTGCTTCTTTCAGCGACCCGCAGAACCATGAAAGCAGTGGGGATGCCGGAATACGTAAGCGGGCGAAAAATCGGACTGGCAAAGCTGAGCAACGATGCGGGCCTTATCGGAGCGGCCAGTCTCTTTGCCGATAGTTGGGAGGGCTGAGTGGATGACGAGTGGCTACCTTGATGAGATCTACGAGCAGCCGGAGGCGCTGCGCCGGTGTGGCGCTGAGTTCCGAGAAGGGCAAGGGGGTGCGTTGAAGCGGATTCGGCAGGGGGTCGAATCTCGAAAGTTCGACAAGATTGTTCTGACAGGCATGGGGGCTTCGCTGCATAGCTGCTACCCGCTTTATCTGAAATTGAGCAGGACCTGCCCGATACCCGTCCTCCAGTGGGACGCATCGGAACTCGCACATTTCGCGCAGCAGATACTGAGCGAACGGACACTCGTTATCGCTGTCTCACAGTCAGGAGAGAGCGCGGAACTTCGCCGCATCGCCGCACGGGAGGAACCTGCAGGTCTTGTCGTCTCGATCACGAACGAGGAAGACAACACACTGGCCCATTGGGCGGATGTTCCCCTTTTTACCCGCGCAGGTTCGGAAGCTTCTGTGTCGAACAAGACCTATACCGCAGGTCTTGCCGCTCTCCATTTGCTGGGTGCGGTCATTCTGGGGGAGAACCTCGAATCGGCAAGAGAGGAGGTTTATCAAACCGCTGGCCAGCTCGCGGCGTCGCTGCAGACCCTGAACGAACATATGCTGCGCTTGGGGACTCACCTCGGTTCCGTCGACTTCCTAGCCTTTGTTGGCCGGGGGGCGAGTCTGGGCAGCGCGAGAGCCGGCAGCCTGATCACACAGGAAGCCAGCAAGCTGCCTTGCGCCGCCTTCTCCGGTGGCGGCTTCCGTCACGGCCCCTTGGAGTTGGCCCGGCCAGGATTCACGGCAGTCGTCTTCGCCGGTCCGGATGAAACGAGCCGCCTGAACCGACGGCTCGCCGAGGAGATCTGCCTGGCCGGTGGTCAAGTCGCATTGATTTCACCCGATGCGGCAGACAGTGCCTCGATCGAGGGCATGTCTTTCATCTCCATTCCAAAAGCCGTCCCCACCTTGCTGCCGATACTGGAGATCGTGCCGGTACAGCTGCTGACCGTTCCGTTGGCCCAGGCGAAAGGCTACAGGCCGGCGGTCTTCGAGCGGGCGAGCAAGGTTACAGCCGTCGAATAGAAAGTCCTCGCTCTAAACACCGGGGTGGAACCGCG
>JAKSDN010000953.1 GCA_022360075.1 Kiloniellales bacterium
CTCGGGTACCATATGGGTACCGCCAGAAATCAAGCTCAGGCCACCTGACCTGCCCCAGGCTACCGACAAAGTGTCCACCATCTCGACGAGGCTGCCGCGAAGCAACGCCGCTCTTTTTCAAACGCCAAATCGGCCGAGCGTGCGGCACCAGGCGCCAAGAGTCTCGGCGCCGATGACTCGAATGCGGAGCAGTGGAATGGGGCGGATGGCGGAGATCGGGAACGGTGCGCTCTTGTGTTCTTGCCCTATAGCGAGTTCGTCGAGCAGGCGGCCCATCTGTGTTCTGGCAAGCCCAGAGGTCGAGATCCCGCGAGGTGAACTCGGTGCCTTGATCGACACGAGTGGCCTATGGACAGCCGATCTACGCGCAGATGCGCTTGAGGATTGCAGTCCGAGGGAGGGGAACTCAACGGACGCTACGGATGGCAAGACTAAAGGTCCACCCCTGAAAACAGGTGCCGCCCTTTCCAAATAGTCATGCTTACGATGACTATTTGTCGCTTTTGTTTTGCGCAAGCATGGCGCTAAACCAGTCATGCCGAAAGCGATGCGAAACAGATCCCGCGATTCAGGCGAAGCTGCGCGGTCCGCCTTACGTGGGCGTATCCGGATTGCCAAAGCGCGACCGAACGTGAGGGTCTAGGGAGGGCGGCCTTTGTCGTGATGATTGACGCAGCAAGTCTCAAGAAGGGCTTAAGGTGCCCTTCTATGAGGCCTATGGCCAGCCGGCCGAAACTAGGTTCGCGCCAGGCTGCCCGACGCTTCGGCCTGTTCCTAACGCCGGACTTCTCCGCCTTCTCGGTAAGCTGCTTTGTGCAACCGCTCAGGGTGGCAAACCAGCTCTCTTCGGAGAAGCTGTACGAATGGGAGACGATTTCACTCGATAGCACGCTCGTTCAGGCCTCAAATGGGCTCAGGGTAAGACCCGATCGTCCAGTCTCTGATCTTTCGGCTGTAAGGGAGTTGAGGCTCACTGACTTGGTGATCTGCGATGGCAGCCATCGGCGGGGAGATGAAAGGGTGATCGCACGGCTCCGTGGTTTGTCACGTCATGGGACTCGCATTGGGGCAATCTCCTCCGGTACCTGGGTCCTGGCGCATGCGGGGCTATTGCAGGGGCGGCCCTGCACGATTCACTGGGAAGAGCTGGAAGCCTTCCGAAGCGCATTTCCCGAGCTTAGTTCTAGTTCCAATCTGTTCGAAGTTGACGAGGCTTGCTTCACCTGCGCAGGCGGGGCCGCTGCCCTGGATCTCGCGCTTCACCTGGTTGCTGAGCACGCTGGTCGACCGTTCGCTTTGCAGGTCTCCGAACGCTTGGTCCTTGGTCGAATGCGGACTGAGGACGAGAGCCAGCGGTTCCGCTTGGCAGACCGTCTGGCGGTTACGAATCCGTCGCTCCTGCGCGCTGTGGAGATCATGGAGAGCAACCTGGAATTCCCCCGATCGCTGGATCAGATAGTCGTCGAAACGAAAGCAACAAAACGGTCTCTACAAAGGCTATTCCGGAAGCACCTCCAGCAAACTCCTCTTGAATATTACATGTCCTTGCGACTGCGTCTCGGCCGTCAGCTCTTGCAGCAGACGTCGATGCCGGTCATTGAGATCGCCCTGGCATGTGGCTTTCGGACGCCATCGCATTTCTGCCAGCGGTACAGACGTTTCTTCGGTTGCTCACCCAGTGAGGACCGGCGACGGTCGGTAGTGTCCGGCGACCGGGTTGCCTGAACACGGGATACCAGCGATCGCTCGAGTTTGGCAGAGACAAGTCATGAAGGATGAATCATGAAGGTCGCGAAAGTGTTCCCTTGTTCTGTGCGCGAGATCGAGACGGTCTGGATTACGATGCCGGACGGCTGCAGGCTGGCGGCTCGCCTCTGGCTGCCGGAGGGCGCTGAGGGCGAACCGGTGCCCGCGATCCTGGAGTACATCCCCTACCGCCGTCGAGACTTCATGGCAATCAGGGATTCGGTCATACATCCCTATCTCGCCGGCCACGGCTACGCCTGTATCCGTGTCGACCTTCGCGGGTCCGGCGATTCGGATGGGATCCTGGAAGATGAATATCTGCAACAGGAACTGGATGACGCTGTTGAGGTCATTCGATGGATTGTAGAGCAGGTATGGTGCACTGGCTCCGTCGGCATGATGGGCATCTCGTGGGGCGGATTCAATTCCCTTCAGGTGGCGGCCATGCGGCCCTCTGGCCTCAAGGCAATCATCACCGCGTGTTCCACTGACGACCGCTACGCTGACGACTCCCATTTCATGGGAGGCTGCTTCCTGTCGGAAAACGTCAGGCTGGCAGCTCGAAACCTGAGTTTCAGCACGCGTCCCCCCGACCTAGAGATCGTGGGCGAACGTTGGCGCGATATGTGGCTCGAGCGGCTGGAGCGCAACAACCCGACGCTGATCGACTGGCTCGCACACCAGCGTCGCGACGACTTTTGGAAGCATGGCTCGGTCTGTGAGAATTTCGCCGAAATCGAATGCGCGGTCTATGCCGTAGGTGGCTGGGCGGACGCCTACTCCAATGCGATTCCGCGAATGCTCGGCGGGCTGACCTGCCCGAGGAAGGGCCTCATCGGACCTTGGAGTCACGGCTGGCCACATATGGCCGTGCCGGGCCCGGCGATCGGCTTTCTGCAAGATGCTCTCCGTTGGTGGGACTATTGGCTCAAGGGGCAAGACAACGGCATCATGGACGAGCCTATGTTGCGGATCTGGATGCAGGAAAGCGTGCCGCCGAAACCGAGATATGAGGAAAGGCCTGGCCGCTGGATTGCCGAGCCCGCTTGGCCATCTAGCAACGTTAAGACTCAGCGTTTTGCGCTCAACCCTGGCCAGATTGACCGCGAGCCCGGACCGGAAGAGGTGCTCATCCACGACTCGCCCCAGACGGTCGGTGTCATGGCAGGCGAATTCAATCCCCATGGTCACAGCGACGAGATGGCCGGCGATCAACGCTGGGAGGATGGCGCATCGCTGGTTTTCGACAGTGACCCTCTAGCCGAGTGTTTCGAGATTCTGGGGGCGCCGGTGGTTGAACTGGCACTGGCAGCCGATCGGCCGCGGGCCTTCGTTGCTGTCCGCCTCAATGACGTTGCGCCGGGTGGCGCCGCAACCCGGGTGAGCTACGGGTTGCTCAACCTCACCCATCGTAACGGCCATGAGCGGCCCGAAGCGGTCGAGCCCGGCAAGGTGTACCGTGTGCGTGTCCGCCTCAACGATGTCGCCCATAGCTTTCCCGTCGGGCACCGCATTCGCGTTTCGCTCTCGAGCGCCTATTGGCCCTTGGTTTGGCCTTCACCCAAAGCTGTTCGGTTCGAGGTTATCGCCGGTGCCAGCGCTCTCGAACTGCCGGAGCGGCCGCCGCGCAGCGGGGATGGCGACCTTGTACCCTTCGGCCCCGCCCAAGGCGCGGAGCCGCTTGCTCATCGGATCCTATGGCCGGACAAGCGGGGACGTTTCCTTCAACGTGATGTGGCGACGGCAACGACGGTGATGACAGAAGCGGTCAAGGAGCGCACGCAGGTCGAGCTCCCCGACATCGCTCTGACCTATAGCTGCGATGGTCACAAACGCTTTGAGATCAAGGACGGCGAGCCTCTGTCGGCGACTGCAGAGGCATACTATTCGACGCGATACCAACGCGGTGATTGGTGCGTTCGAACCGAGACCAGGATGGTTTTGAGCGCAACCGAAGATGACTTCCTGTTGACGGCGACGCTCGATGCCTTTGAGAGCGACACGCGGATCCTGACGCGGTCTTGGAGCGAACGGATTGCCCGCGATCTGCTGTGAGGCAGAGCCTTGGAAATCGCAGAAAACCTCCACACGGTCAGCTCCGCAACCGTTGTCCCATTGGGTCGAAAGGCGAGGGAGCGATGACTGTCGCTGGTTGATGGTTCGCCAGAATCATGACCGAGAGCTCTGTTCCGACCTCAGCCGACTTCGGGTCGACTAACGCCAGTGCTAGGCTCTGCTCAGTCCAGTGCCCGTATCCGCCGGAGGTCACCGCGCCAACGCAGGTGTTGCCCCGAAACACCGACTCGTTCCCAAGGGCGTCAGCGTCCGATACCTCCACGGCAAGGGTGACCAGCCGTCGTTGAGGGCCGCTTTCGGCATGGCGCAAGAGAGCTTCGCGGCCGATGAACTCACCCTTGTCCAGTTTGACCCGCGATGAAAGGCCGAGTTCGAAGGGCGTGACATCGGATGAGATCTCCGCGCCACTCCGCAGATAGCTCTTCTCCAGGCGAAGCGAGTCCATAGCACGTGTGCCGATTTCGCGAAGATCCAGATCTTTGCCAACTTGCCGGATGGCGTCGTAAAGCCGTAGTTGGTCAGGCAGTCGGCAGTGAAGCTCGTAGCCGAGATCGCCGGAGAAGGAGACGCGCAGAGCCCGAATTTCCACACCTCCCACGACGATCTCTCGGGAGTTGAAGAACGGATAGCAGTCATTGGAGAGATCTTCGTCGGTCAACCTCGACAGCAACTCGCGGGACCGCGGACCGGCAAGGCTGAGGCCGGCCATTTCCTCGCTGAGATATCGGATCTCAACGCCTCTGGCCGGGCGATGTGCCTCGAACCAACGTCGGTGGAGATTCTGCATGGCGCCGGAGCCGGCAAGGTAGAAGACGTCATCGGTGATCCGGGTCACCGTGAACTCTCCCAGAATCCCGCCGACGTTGTTCACCATCGGCATCAGCTTGATTTGCCCAACTCTGTTGGGTGCCCGGTTCACAAAGAGCCGATTGACGAAGTTCTCGGCTCCTGGGCCACATACCTCGTAGTTGGAGAAACCCAGCAGATCGACCAAGGCGACGTTGCCTCGTAGCGCCCGGCACTCCTCACCTACAGTTGCGAACCAGTTTGGGCGCCGATAGCCCGCGGTGTCCTTCGGTTCGATACCCGCTGGTGCAAACCAGAGCGGCCGCTCCCAGCCGAAGACGCTACCGAAGACCGCTCGGTTTGCTCTCTGACGCGGGTACAACGGCCCTGTCCGGACGGGTCTTCCGGCGTCTCGCTCCTCATGCGGCAAGTGTACGGCGTAGCGACGGGCGTAGGAGTCGTGAGCGCGTGCACGCGTGTATTCGCCGAGTGCCCAATCGCCAAAGCGTGCAACGTCGCAATTCGTAAGATCCATGCTCGGCTGCCCCTCCACGATCCACTCCGCAATCAGCTGTCCGAAGCCGCCGCCCATGGCAAGGCCCGCAAGGAAACCTGCGGCGGCGAAGTGATTGCGTTGTTCGGGCATCCAACCCAGGAGGGGCCGGGTATCCGGTGTAAAGCAGAAGGGGCCGTTAACAATGCGTTTGATGCCTGCGTCCGCAAGGCAAGGGACCCGCTGGACGATTCGTTCGTAGAAGGGCAAAAGCCTGTCGAGATCGTCAGGTAAGAGCGCCATATCGAAGTCCGGCGGAACTGCGTCCTCGCCGAATGTGTGGGAGTCGGCTTCGTAGATGCCTATAAGCAGGCCATCACTTTCCTGTCTCAGATAGCAAGAACCGTCCACGTCCCGGAACACCGGCAACTCATGATCGATCGACGCAAGGGCTTCTATCCGGTCGGTGATGATGTACTGATGCTGCATCGCCATCATGGGGAGCCGTGCGTTGGTCATGCCCGCGATCTCATTGGCGTAGAAGCCTGACGCGTTCACGATGATCTCCGTTTCGATCACCTCCCCATCGGTTATGACCTGCCAGGAGCCATCCCGCTGTGGCGCCAGGTCGGTTACCGGAGTTCGAAGCCGGAACTCAGCGCCGCGACTTCTGGCGCCTTTCGCGTAGGCGTGGGTGATTCCATAGGGATCCGCATGACCGCCTTTCGGGTCGTAGAGACCCCCCAAGAGCCCGTCTGGATGAACGATCGGACAGCGCGCAACGACTTCCTTCGGGTTGAGTAGTTGGTAGCCGTAGCCGAGCCGTTTGCCGATGCCATAGATGGCCTTGAACTCGTCCATTCGTTGGGGTGTCGTTGCCAGGTTAATGCCGCCGACCTGATGGAAGCTCGTCTCCTGACCAGTCTCTGCCGGCAGGGACGCCCACAGATCGTAGGTCATCTTGTAAATTCGGGAAAAAGCCGGGTTGGTATGAAAGGTGTTGCCGTTTGACGCCGCATGCCAAGTGGAACCGGATGTCAGCTCTGACTTCTCTAATAGGAGCACATCGCGCCAGCCCAGCCTGGTGAGGTGGTAAGCAATGCTACATCCAATAACACCACCGCCTATAATTGTTACGCGCTTGTTCATGCTCGTCCTGTCCTTAAGGGGTTCACGGGATCGGCGGTGAGAAACTCAAACCTGTCGATTTCCGACCCGGCGTCGCCCAGCGCGACGTCTAGTCCAGCGAGCTCTCGCCGATCTCGCTTTTGCGGCGTTCGACGTAGGCGTCGAGCTCATCACGTCTGTCGTCCGGCATGGCCGGCGGCGTGAAATCCTGAAGCAGGCTCTTGACGATAGTGTTCGCTCTCCGAGCGGCGTCGGGTGCGCCGGCCTCCTGCCAGGTTTCGTAGTTTCTCCAATCGGATACGAGCGGCGCGTAAAACGCCCGCTCGTAGCGTTCGAGCGTGTGGGCCGTGCCGAAGAAGTGGCCACCTGGCCCGACGTCCTTAATGGCATCGATGGCGGCGTCTATATCGTCGGTCGAGAAAGGCTCGAGAACTCGAGAGAACATTTGCAGCATTTCACAGTCGATGACCATCTTCTCAAAAGACGCGACGAGGCCACCCTCGAGCCAACCACAGGCGTGTTGCACGAGGTTGCCCCCAGCAAGCAATGAAGCCCAGAGAGACATCTGGGACTCATAGGCGGCCTGGGCATCAACGGCGTTCGATGCATTGGCGTTGGAGACGCGTAGCGGCAGGCCATAGTGTCGAGCCAGTTGCCCGGACGCCAAGGTGCCACGGACATACTCCGGCGTTCCAAACGCCGGCGCGCCGCTCTTCATATCGACGTTCGAGAGAAAGCAACCGTAGATGACCGGCGCTCCCTTGCGGACCAATTGGGTCAGCACAACACCGGCCAGCGCCTCTGCGTTCTGTTGCACCAGAGCACCCTCGACCGAGATCGGCGCCATGGCGCCGCATAGGGTAAAGGGAGTAATCTTCACTACCTGATTGCAGCGCGACATCTCGATCAGGCCGTCCAACATCGGCCCATCAAGACGCAATGGGGAATTGACGCTGATGTTGGTGATCAGTATCGGCACCAGCTCTTCAGTATCTCCTTCCAGCCCATGCGCGATTTTGGCCATCTCTATTCCGTCTCGGATTCTCGTCCTGCCCAAGGCGTAGGCACGTGGAACCTTGTCCGACAGCA
>JAKSDN010000771.1 GCA_022360075.1 Kiloniellales bacterium
GGGGTTCGAGCGGCCGCCAATCCTGTCGGTCACGGCCTCGGACGCGGCCCCCACCAGATTGGAGGCCAGCGGGAGGCCCAGTTGGGCCGCCTCCTCGGCAAGCTGATCCAGGTTCTCTCTGAGCTTCTCGAGCCTAGAAGGCAAAGCGACGATGGTCGTCCCGTCGTCGCGGTCGGACGTGCGCGGGTTCACGTGCATCTTCCGCTAGCTCCCTGTTTGAACGCTTCATGCGCAGCGTTGCTCTGTCGATGTGCGAGTATCCCGTGGTCCACAGAGCGGACCTGTGGGAAAAATCACATTCTTGATTCGTGTCCTCACGAAATGATGTAGATTTCCATCTTTGCGTGCCGCGCCACCAGGCCGCTGCACCCTAGCGGTGCAAGCGGCATCCCTGCCCTCCCTCGTTGGCGTCGCCGAGGCACCCGCAGAGGCCTCCCACCTTGACAGAAGGGGCGGCCAAGCCAGTTTCGCTCATTGACATGGCCGCCCTCACCACCTTCTACAACGGCGCCTGCCCGATCTGCCGGATGGAGATCGAGCACTACAAGCGCTTAAGCGCCGCCGCCGGCTTGGCGGGCGAGCTCGCCTGGTGCGACATCAGCCGGGAGCCGAACGCGCTGGCCGCCCGGGGCCTCGTGGGCGACGCCCTGACCCGCCGGCTCCACGTCGTCGACGGAGATCGCCATTTGCTGAGCGGCGTGGAGGCCTTCGCGGCGATCTGGCGCCATCTGCCGCGCTACCGCTGGCTCGCCCGGCTGACGCGGGTCGCCTGGCTGAAGCCGGCCCTGGAGGCGGCATACGAGGCCCTGGCCTGGGCGCTCTTCCATTGGAACAAGCGCAGAGCCACCGCCGCGGGCAACGCGCCGTCGAACCCGTGACGGTCCGCGGCCGCGAGCCCGCCACCCGGCGGCGAGGCCCTAACCTCCGCTGGTAATTCCACGCCTGAGTCTCGATTGAAGGTTATGCGCGAGCTGCGCCCAATCGGAAGGGCGCAGGCCGTAGGATTCCTCTGCTAAGATATCGGCGAGAGGACGCTGCGGGCAGACAAGACAGCGCGAGGGAGCCGTGTCTCAGGACGAACCGGATCAGCCGGCCTCCGCGAACCGTGCAGAGCACGAACAGGCGCTGTTGGACTTCGCCGTCTCTCAGTCGCCGGCGATCTTCTACATCGCCGACCTGAACGGCGCGAAGCCGATCCGCTTCATCTCGAGCAACGTCGAGAAGCTGACGGGCCACGCGCCCGAGGCCTTTCTCTCCGACCCCGGCTACGGGCGGCGCTTCATTCATCCCGAAGACCGCGACGCCTACCAGGCTCGCCTCGAAGAGCTGCGCGAGAGCGGCGCGGCGAGCCACGAGTATCGTTTCGCGACGACCTCGGGGGACTACCGCTGGTTTCGCGACGAGCTGCGCCGCATCGAGGTGTCACAGGCAGACGAAGAGTTCGTCGGCTGCATGATCGACATCACGGCGGAAAAGCAAGTTGCTCGGCTCCTGCACGACGCGGTCGAGAGCTTGCCGACGGGCTTTGCCGTCTACGACAAGGAGGGGCGCCTGATCCTCGCCAACCAGGCCTTGGCCCTCGCCCAGACCGGGGAGAAGGACAAGGACCCGGCCAACCTGGTGGGCCTGCCGCGCGAGGAGATCATCCTACGCGTGCTGCCGATCACCCGTTCCATCGACGGCCGAAAAGTAACGCCGGATCGGGCGACGGCGAAAGCCCTGGATCGGCACATCGGCGAACTGGAGAACGCGACGCTCGAGATCGAGCTCGCCGACGGCCGCTGGCGCTTGATGTCCTGCCACCCGACCTCCGAAGGCGGCCAGATCACCTATGGCACCGACATCACCGACCAGAAGCGGCGCGAGGCCGAGCTGCGCCAGACCCGAGAGATCCTGGAGGACGCCGTCGAATCGCTGTCCGAGGGCTTCGTGCTCTGGGACGGCGACGACCGGCTCGTGACCTGCAACTCTCAGTACCGGGCCTTCAACCCCATGATCCAGGATCTCCTGGTGCGCGGTGCCAAGTGGGAGGACCTGGCGCGGGCGCGGGCCGAGCGGGGCCAGTTCCAGGACGCCGTCGGACGCCTGGACGCCTGGCTGGCGGAACGGGTCTCCGAACGCGGCAGGGTCCTCAGCAACCAGTTTCAGCTCACCGACGGCCGCTGGTTCGAGGACTCGCACCGCCGCACGCGCGAGGGCGGGCTGGTCACCACCTGGCGCGAGATCACCGAGCAGAGGGCGATGGAGGTGGCGCTGCGGGAGAACGAGGCGCTGATCCGGCGTATCCTCGACGCCTGCCCGCTGCCCGTCCGGATGTGGAACTGGCGAAGCGGACAAGTGATCTACGAGAGCCCGGCCTGCAGCCAGCTCTTCCAAGTCGACGGCACCAAGCTGACGATCGAGGAGCGCGCGACGGCTTACGTGAACCCGGCCGACCGCAAGCACTATCATGTCCGGCTGCAAGAGGACGGCTCGATCGACAACATGGAGACCGAGCTCAGACGGCGCGACGGGACGACCTTTTGGGCCGCCATCTCGGCCCGGCTCATCGACTACAAGGGCGAGCCGGCCGTGGTCTCGAGCATCGTCGACCTCACGGAGCAGAAGACGCGTGAGGCCGAGCTGCGCCAGGCGCGCGAGACGCTCGACGACGCCATCGAATCGCTGTCCGAAGGCCTGGCGCTCTACGATTCCGAGGACCGGCTGGTGCTCTGCAATTCGCAGTACAAGCGCTTTCACGGCGACAGCGAGGATCTGCTGGTTCCGGGAACACCCTGGCGCGAGGTGACTCGCCGAAGGGGGGAGCGCGGCCTGTTCGTCGAGGCGGCCGGCCAGTTGGAGGAATGGCTCGAGGGCCAGATGGCCCAGCGCGGCAAGGCCCAGCACGAGGAGTTTCCCTTCCAGGGCGACCGCTGGTTCGAATACTCGCATCGCCCGACCCGGCAAGGCGGCTTCGTGTCGACCTGGCGCGACGTCAGCGAGCGCAAAGCCATGGAGCAGGCGCTGCGCGAGAGCGAAGACCTGCTGCGCCGTGTCCTCAACGTCTGTCCGCTGCCGGTGACCATGTATCAGGTCGAAGACTCGCAAGTCGTCTACGAGAACCCGGCGGCCGAGGAGCTTTTCGGCCAGCGCACGCCGGGCAGCGAGCGGCCCTCGCGCTGGCTCAACGTCGAGGAAAGGGGGCGCTACGTTCAGCGCCTCCATGAGAAGGGCATTCTCGATGGCGTCGAGGTCCAGTACCGCCGCGCCGACGGCTCGCCCTTCTGGGGCGCCCTTTCGGCGCGCCTGATCGACTACAAAGGCGAGGATGTCGTGGTCGCCAGCGTCTTCGACCTCACCGACCGGCGCGAGGTCGAGGAAGAGATGGCGCGCCAGCGCGAGCTGCTGCACCAAAGCGAGAAGCTGAGCGCGCTGGGCGAGCTGCTGGCGGGCGTGGCCCACGAGCTCAACAACCCGCTCTCGGTCCTGGTCGGCCAAGCGGCGCTGCTGCGCGAGACCAGCAAGGACGAGGCGACAGCCAAGCGCGCCGAGAAGATCGGCAATGCCGCGGAACGCTGCGCGCGCATCGTCCGCACTTTCCTGGCGATGGCCCGCCAACGCCCGGGCCAGGTCAAGGCCGTCGACCTCAACGAGATCATCGTGTCCGCCCTCGAAGTCACCGCCTACTCCCTGCGCAGCTCCGGGGTCGAGGTCACGCTGAACCTCGACGAGGCGCTGCCCCGTATCACGGCGGACGGCGACCAGCTTCGTCAGGTGGTCACCAACCTCGTGGTCAACGCCGACCATGCCCTCCAGGACGTCACCGGCGCCCGCAAGCTCAGCATCAGCTCCGAGTTGCGCAGGGGCAAGGGACAGGCGGTGATCGAGGTCAAGGACAACGGACCGGGGATACCGCCGGAGCTGCGGCGCCGGATCTTCGAGCCCCTGTTCACGACCAAGGCGACCGGATCGGGCACGGGCATCGGCCTTGCCCTCTGCCACCGCATCATCGAGGCCCACGGCGGCACCATCGCCTTGGAAAGCCAAGCCGGCCAAGGGGCATGCTTCTCCATTCGTCTGCCGATCGTACCGGTCGTGGAGATGACGAAGGCCGACCAGAGCCGGCCCGACTGGGGCGCCCGGCCCTGCCGCGTGATGGTCATCGACGACGAGATCGACGTGGCCGAACTGATCGCCGAGGTGCTGCGCGAGGACGGTCACGAGGTCGAGCTCGCCTCCTCGGGCGAGACCGCCCTCGCCCGCATCACCGACTCGGCCTTCGACTTGGTGTTGAGCGACATTCGAATGCCGGGCATGGACGGCCCGCGCCTGTTTCAAGCGGTCGTCGACAGCCGGCCGGAGCTGGCCGGCAAGGTCGCTTTCATCACCGGCGATACCATGAGCACCAAGGTCCGCAGCTTTCTCGACAACTCCGGCTGTCATTACATCGAGAAGCCGATCACGCCGAGCGACTTGCGCCACCTGGTGCGCTCCATGGCCGAGGCGAGCCGCCCGTCTGGCGCATAGGGGCTATTCCGGCCAGGGCGTTGCAAAGGACCGAAGAGGGCTTACGGTCTGAGCCTAGGCTGAGCCCATGCCAAGATCCGTCAAACTCTCCATCAACCTCAACAAGATCGCGCTGCTGCGAAACCAGCGCGACGTCGGCTATCCGGACCCGCTGAAGGCCGCGCGTACGGTGATCGAAGCCGGCGCCGACGGTATCACCGTTCACCCGCGGCCCGATGAACGGCACATCCGACGGGCCGACGTCATGGCCCTGGCCGAGCTTCTCACCGAGGATTGGGCGGCCGGCACCGAGTTCAACATCGAAGGCTTTCCATCACAGGCGTACCTGGAGCTGGTCACTGCTGTGCGTCCGACCCAGGCCACGCTGGTGCCCGATGCACCGGAGCAGTTGACCTCGGACCACGGCTGGCACCTACCTGACCGGAACAAATTCCTAGCGCCGATCGTCGCGCGTCTTAAGGGCGACGGCATTCGTGTCAGCCTCTTCCTGGATCCCGAGCCGAACTGCATCCGTGCGGCCGCCGAGCTCGGCGCCGATCGAGTTGAGCTCTACACCGGACCCTACGCCCAAGCTTTCGGCGGCCCCGCGGCCGCAACGTCCCGGGAACGCTACCGCCGGGCCGGCGAGGCGGCTGTCGAGGCCGGCTTGGGCCTGAACGCGGGCCACGACCTCGCCCTGGACAACCTGCCCGGTCTTCTCCCCGTGCTACCGGAGCTGGCCGAGGTGTCGATCGGCCATGCCTTCACGGCCGATGCCCTCTGGCTTGGGCTCGAAGCGGCCGTCGGCGCCTATCTGGAGGCTTTGTCACACTGATTCCAATCGCTTGACGCAATTATGATTCACATCATGGTATCAATCCTGCCGTAGGATGATGGGCGTTTTGCGGCACTGGATAGGGCCCGGGCGGGCGAGCCTAGGCCAGCCGCGCGGTTGCGGCGCGCAGCGGTTTCGCGTCCGCAGCGAACGCTCTGTCAGGTAGGTCGGATTGCGGATCTTCATCCTCATCCTCGCGACGATCCCGCTGGTGGCCATGGCCCTGGACTACGTCTTCGTTCAGCGCGAGCGCAACCGGGAGAAGGCCGTCCTGCGCTGGACCGAGACCCTGGTCGTCGAGGCCCTACCCAGCGAGCGCGAGGCAATGCTGTTCCGGCCGTTCGCCGAGCGCGACGACGATAGGGGCGTCTGGCGGGTCGGCGGCGCTGTCCGATTTAAGGACGAGATGAACCGCGAGCCCGTCGACTACGAAGCGACCATCGAAGAACTTTGCGACGAATTCGGAAAACGCGCCTGCTGGCGCCTCGCGAGCCTGTCCGTGGCCGGTCGTGATGTGGTGCCAAAGGCCGAAGCGGCGGAAGGCCGCGTCGCGGGGGTCGAAGGCGAACCGGCGCTTCGATCGCCGGCTCCAGCGCCCGGGCTGGAAACAGCGGCGGCAGCCCCGGTGCCTCCTTCGGAGTCGGATGACGGTCTTGAAGCCGGTTCGAGCGAGGTCGCCGGTTCGGAAATCCCGGAGGCCGGGTCTGACCGGCGACTTGAAGAGGCCGCGGCCGAGCCCCCGGCGCTTCCCGTCGAAAGCGACGATGGGGCGCTTGCCGCGCTGACCCCAAAGACGAGCGCCGAGATCGAAATGCCGCCGCGCGACGGCCCGATCGGCGGCAGTTCGATCGCGTCCGCCTTGCCCCCTTTGGAGCCGGACGGAAGCGCCGCGTTTCCGTCCGACGAAACGGTCGCCGCGCCCGCCTCCGACGAGCTCGAGGCCGCCGTGGCAGAGTCGCGGGAGGCGTTGGTCGACGCCAGCATGACAGGGATCGCCTCGGTCACGCCGGTCCCCGACTTAAGCACTCCGGCCAGTGAGACAAGCCCGCAGTCCGCGGCCGAGGTCGAATCCGAGGCGGTCGCGGCACTGCCGACGGAGGAGGCTGGCGAGTCTGTCGCGGAGCCGGCACCCGCAGCCGAAGACGGCGACCAGAACGCGCTCGTGCGGGCCATCCAGACCAAGCTCAATGCGTGGCGCGCCGGCCTGGGCGAACCCCTCGTGACCGATGGCCTCATCGGCTCGCGGACCCGTGCGGCCATCCGAACGTTCCAGCGGCAGGCCGGCTTGCCGGAGGACGGCCAGGCGACGGACGCCCTGCTGGCCCGCCTGGAGCAAGCGTTGGAGGGCGGAAACGGCGCACCGCCGCCGCCGGCGACCGAGACGATCGAGGGGCTGGAGCCCGAGGCCGCGCCCGAGACGCTGGCGCCTGCCAGCGATTTCCAAGTCGCAACCGTTACCGCGACGACGCTTCAGACGCCCTCCGGCCGCGGCGCAGCGGCGCGCAGCCGCGCGCCGGGGAGCGCGGCCCCGATCGCCGCGATCACTCTGCCCAGCGCGTCGGACCCGGACGCAACGGCCGCGCCAGGGCAAGACAGCAGCATCGTGTTTCTGATCCAGGATCGGCTCAACCGTCTCTCCGGCGCAGACCGGCCGCCCTTGGATCGTGACGGCCAGCTCGGGCCGCGGACACGCGAGGCGATCCTCGCCTATCAGCGCCTGCACGGCCTGGAGGCCGACGGACGCGCGACCCAGGAGCTCCTGCGTCACATGGAGATGGAAATCCGCACCCGCGGCGGGCAGACTGACTCCAGCGGTTAACGCGACTGGAGGTTTCAGGTGAGTCGGGGCTGGGGCTTTTGTCTCTTCGCGGCGTTGTGGCTGTGGACGGCAGCCGTGCCGGCGCATTACGTCAAGCTGGCGCCGGCGCTGGTCGAGCCGGGCAACTTCACCGTCGGCATTGCGATCACCGGCGCGCCCTTCGCCACGAAGCGCGACGGCGTCCTACAGGGATTCGAGCTGGACGTCGCACAGGCCGTCGCTGCCGCCCACGGCCTGACATTGAATCTCGTCCAACTGCCGCGCAAGCGCCTTGCCGAGGCCTTGATGCAAGGTCAGGTCGACGCCATCAACAGCCTCGCCCTGGAGGCATCGCCGGCCGGAACCCATGCGCTGCCCTACCTCGTCGTCGGCGATCACATGATGGTCCTGCGGGGCAACCCCTTTCGCTTGGCCGCGACGGAGGAC
>JAKSDN010000824.1 GCA_022360075.1 Kiloniellales bacterium
CGCTCCTCAGGATGAGGTAAGCCTTTGATGGCATTAAGAAATGTCCTCATCCTGAGGAGCCCGCCTTGGCGGGCGTCTCGAAGGACGCACGATTGCATTCCAGCCACACGTCAATTTTTTCACAAGCTCTGAGGAGCCCGCAAAGCGGGCGTCTCGAAGGGTTCGGTACGAACCGCGCGAAGCGCTTAGCGGCGGCTGTCCAAGCGCCACAACGATTTCTTCACAGGCTCTCGTCCTGAACCTATCGAAAGAACAGGAGGCGGGGCTCAACACCCGCGTGGCCGCGGGGGTCACAATCAACGACCCTCGGCATCAGGCTGCCCTTCAGGCGCTCATGCGCTCGGCGACGGCCAGGATGCGGTACATCTCGCGCATCACCGGCTTCTCGATCAGCTTGCCGTCGATGACGACGAGGCCGGTGTCGGCTTCCTCGAAGGTTTGGACGATCCGCCGCGCCCGGGCGATCGAGGCGTCGTCGGGCGTGAAGACGGCGTTGAGGGCGGCGATCTGCTTGGGGTGGATCGCGCCCTTGCCGCAGAAGCCGAGATCGCGGGCCTGCCGGGCGGCGCGTTCCATGCCCTGCGGATCCTCGAGGTCGAGGTAAGGCACGTCGATCACGTCCAACCCTGCCGAGGCCGCCGCGTGGACGACGCGAGAGCGGGCGTAGAGCAGCGGCTCCCAGGCGTTGGCGCAGCGCAGCTCCGCCGCCATGTCGATGCCGCCGAAGAACAGGGCATCGATGCGCGGGCTGCTGTGGGCGATCTCGTGGGCCGCCTCCAGCCCCTCGTTGGTTTCGATGATGACGTGGAGGCGCGTGGGATGGCCACGCTCGCTCAGAAGGTCGTCGAGCCAGACGATCTCATCGGGCCTGCGCACCTTGGGCAGCATCAGTGCCGGCGGCGGACTGTCACTTGCCAGCACCGCCTGCACGTCGGCCAGCCCAAAGGCCTCGCGCAGGCAATTGATGCGCACGACTCGCTCGACCCCGTCGTCGGCCTGAGGCTGTTCGAACAGCGCCACGGCGTTGGCCCGCGCCGCCGCCTTGTCCTTCGGCGCAATGCCATCCTCGAGCTCGACGCAAACGATGTCCGCGCCGCAGGCCAGCGCCTTGGGGAACATGTCGGGCTTCAGCCCCGGCGAAAAGATGAAGCTCCGACGCGGGCGGATAGTCCGGGTCTCGATCACGTTCATGCCTCCCTGCTCGGCCAGCGTCCGGTCCGCACCGCCGCCTCTACCTGATCCAAAACTTGTCCCGCACGCGCAGGCCCCGTGGGCCGTCGGGCGTCTCTACGACGAGCTCCGTGCCCGCGTCCCAGTGATCGCGATCGACCATCGCGATGGCGATGTTGACGCCGAAGTCCGGCGACCAGGCGGCCGAGGAAACGCTGCCGACCGCCGTCCCCGCCTTGTCCGCCAGCGGCCAGGGCGCCGCGAGAGTCGGCAGCTTCGGCCCCTCGATCTCGACCGGCCTGATCTGGCGACGCGGATCGCGCGCGACCGCCAGCGCGTCTTGACCGAGACAGCCGGTGGCTCTGTCGAGATGGCAGTACCTGGCCAGGCCCGCCTCGAAGGGCGTGTGCTCCAGGGTCACGTCGCTGCCGTAGGAGAGCAGCCCGCCCTCGATCCGCTCGATCCCGTTCGGACAACCGGCACGAACGTCGAGATCTCTCCCAGCTTCCATCAAGCGGTCCCATAGCCCGGGCCCGTGCTCCGCGCCGTCGAGATAGATCTCGAAACCGCCCTGGAGCGACCAGCCGGAGCGGGCGATGAGCATGCGCTTGCCGCCGACCTCGATGGGCTTGTGGCGGAAGAAGCGGGTGGCGACGATCTCCTCGCCGAAGATCGCGCGAACCAGCGTGTCGGCCTTCGGGCCCTGGATGGCGAGCGGCGAAACGTCGGGCTCGAAGACCTCAACGTTCAATCGAAATCCGGCCGCCAGTCCCTTGAAGTAAAATAGCATATCGCTGTCCGCGAGCGAGATCCAATAGCGGTTCTCGGCCACCTTCACGAGCACCGGATCGTTCAGCATCCGCCCGGCCTCGTCGACCATCGGGATGTAGTAGCACTGGTCGTCGGCCATACGGCTGAGGTCGCGCGGCGTCGTCATCTGGACCAGCCGCGTTGCGTCCGGCCCCTTGACCTCCACCTGCCGTTCGCAGCCCACGTCCCAGAGCTGCACGGCCGATTTCAGATGGGCGTAGTCCTCCTCCGGCGAGCGAAACCACTGCGCGATCAGCATGTGATTGTAGACCGAGTAGGCCGTTGCGCCAGCAGCATGGGAGCGCTCGAAAAAGGGCGAGCGCCGGAGTCGGTTCGAAAAGTTGATCAGCGGCGCGGACATGGGCGGACCTTTCGTGACCTCTCGCCGCCAGTCAACGGAAATGCGGGCCTTCAGGCAATTGGAATGGTCACGTGCTCGGACCCGCCTTGGCTTCCACGTTGAAGAGGTAACCGGAGCCGTGGATCGTGATGATCCATTCGGGCGCTTTGGGGTCGCTCTCGATCCGCTTTCTGAGGCGGGCAACGAGCACGTCGATGGAGCGGTCGTTGTGCGACCATTCGCGTTGCAAGACGGATCGGGTCAGCAGCTCCCTGTCGAGCACCTTGCCGGCATGGGTAAGGAAGGCCGAAAGCAGCCGCGCCTCGGCCGGCGCCAGGTTATGGGTCTCGCCGCCGTGCTTGAGCTGGCGCGTGGTCTGAACCAGAACGAAGGGCCCGTGCTCGATCTGTCGCGTATGCGGCGGCAGGAAGGAGGTATCGCGTGTCTGGAGGAGATTGCGGATGCGCACGCGGACTTCGGTCGGGTTGAAGGGCTTGGTGATGTAGTCGTGGGCGCCGAGACCGAGGCCGAGTAGCCGGTCCCTGTCGTCGTCCAGAACGGTCAAGACGATCACCGGGCTATCGTACTGCTCCCGGATCGATTTGAGCAGCAACAGGCCGTCGCAGTCCGGCAATCGGCGGTCGAGAAGCACCAGGTCCCAGGTCTGGTGACGCAGGTATTGCTCAGCCTCCGCGCCGGTTTCGGCCTCGACGACGTCATGGCCGGCGGCGACGAGCATCTCGCGCAGCAGAACGCGCACGACCGGATCGTCGTCGACCACGAGAACACGCGTCGAAAGCGCACCAAACGGCGGATCCGCCGCCGCGGTCATGGGCCGGGGAATCATGGGGCGGCCGCCGCGGCGATGGCCCGCGCCCGCTTCGGCGCGCTGCGCAGCTTGGGGTCGAGCCGCGCGCGCCAGGCCGCGAAGTCGGGCTCCTGGGCGCCGTGGCGGCACTCGAACTCCAGGTCGCGCAGCAGATCTGCGAGATCGGTGATCCCCATGACCGCGCAGCTACTGGCGAGCCGGTGGGCCACGTCCGCCAGACGCCCGGCGTCGCCACGAGACAGCACGGCCTGGAGCTTTTCCGCCTCACCATCCCACTTGGCGGTGAAAGCCACGGCCATGGCATCGACGATCCGCGGCGAGACACCGGAGAGCGTATGCGACTGGCCGGGCGTGGGGGCGAGGCTTCGCTTCGGCGGCGACGCGGGGCTGGCCTGAATGGCGGCCAGCAAGCCGTCGCCGGCCACGGGCTTCGAGAGAATCGCATCGAAGGGATGGCTGTCGTAGCGAGCCTCGGTAATCATGTCGGCGTTCGCCGTCAGGGCGATGAAGCGGGCGCCCTTGTTGCCCAGCTTCCGCCGGCGAAGTTCCGATGCGAGCGAACGGCCATCGCCGTCCGCCAGGTAGTAGTCGATGACGAAAACGTCGAACGCGGTTTCCTGGGCCGCGGCGATGGCTTCCGCCACACTTTCGGTCCGTGCGACCTGCATGCCCTGGCGGTTGAGCTGGTCGGCCGTGACCATCATGCCGATGGGATCGTCGTCGACCAGCAGGCAGCGCAGCCCCGCGCGCGTTCTGCGGGGCTTGGCCGCTCGATCGGGCCGGCAGGCGCCGTCTGCCATCGGCGGCCCGCCGGTCCGGTACGGCAGGTCGAACCAGAAAGCCGTTCCCCGGGCGCGGTTGCGGAAGCCGATCTCCCCGCCCATGGCCTCCACGAGCCGGCGCGAGATCGCCAGACCAAGGCCGGCACCGCCGCTGCTGGCCGCACCCGGGGCCACGACCCCGAAGGGCTCGAACAGGGTCTCCGCACACGCCGGGGCGATGCCGGGGCCGCTATCCAGGACCTCGAAACGCAAGAGCTTGCCGTTGGTGGCCTTGGCCCGCCGACGGATGGAGATCGTCACGCCGCCGCCGCCGTCGTGCCGGATCGCGTTGGAGACGAGATTCGTGAGCACCTGCTGAGTCATTTCCCAGTCGATCAAGGCGTGGTGCGGCAGGTTCTGGGCGATCGACATGGTCAGCGGGGTCTTCGCCTGGCGGGCCCAGACCGAGGCGAAGCGGCCGTACTCATCGAAGACGGCCCGTAGCTGCCAGCGCTGCGGCGTGGGCTCGGGCGGTCGGGCCTCCAGCTTGGAGTAGTCGAGCACCTTGTTCAGCGTCTGCAGCAAATGCCGGCCGGCGCTCTCGATCGCGTCGACATAGGTCGGATGGCGATCCGAGTCGGCGTCGCGCAGAAGCTCGGTCGCTCCCAGAACGGCGTGCAGGGGCGTGCGGATCTCGTGGCTCATGGTCGCGAGAAAGCTCGACATCGCGCGCCGCGCCCGCTCCGCCTCCTCGGTTGCGCGGCGATGGGGCGTGACGTCGTGCAGGATGACGACGTGACCGAGCTTCGTGTTCTCCACGGCGTCGTGGATCGCGCGCTCGCGCAGATCGAAGCAGCGCGGCCCCCGCTGGGTTTCCAGCCAGACCGAGCGGTCGCCGCTTTTGCGGTCGCGCGACGCCTTGAGCAGGACCTCTTCGAGTGAAGTCCGGCGCGTACGCATGGACCTGAGATAGACGATATCGCCGGGACTGGCCTCGCCGACGAAACCCTCGGCCGCCGCCTGGTTGGCATTGATCAAGCGCCGTTCCCGGTCCAGCAGGAAAGCGGGATCCCGCAGGCTCTCGAAGACCGAAAAGTAGCGGTCCTTCTCCAGCGCCACGCTGCGCGCGCGGGCCTGCAGCTCCTTCAGCCGGTCGTCCTCTGTCGCCTCCGCCCAGTCGGCCCCGATGCTCAGCTCGGCCGCATCGAAGAAGCCGAGCACCCGCCCGCGCGCTTCGGCCCTCGCCTGCGGCTCCAGCGAGAGGTCGTCGAGGATGTCGAGATAGAGGTCGCGGAAATGCTTGAAGAGGCCGTTGTAGAGCTGGAGCGTCACGCCGATGGCGCGGTGCCGCTTGGCGACGTCGCGCATGACCGCAAAACGCGGGTCCCGCAGGTAGTCGGTCTCGGCCTCGGGCCGGCCGAAGCTGTCGGGCGTGTTCGCCAGATAGCCGGTCAGACTGTCGGTCAGGGAATCGACGGCCTCGATCCAGGCGGCCCGGATCGTCGTGGTGTAGCGCGTGTAACCGTACTTCTTGGCGACCTCGATGGCGCGGTCGACCAGCGTCTCGCGCCGCCGCTTCAGAAGGGCGGGTAGATGGGCGAGCGCGGCATCGATCTCACCGCATGGCTCCGCCGCCCGCGGGACAGGGCTTGGCATCTGCGTCGCTCGGCCGGTCAGGCCGTCTCCCCTGATGTTGGTTTTTCGGCAAGTACAGCATCCCGGGTGCAATCCGGCAATCGCAGAGCGGCCAGCGATTACATCTCCATTACAAATCATAACAACATGGCAGCCTCCTGAGCCCGCGTTCTTGCTAGCGTTTCGGCAAGCAAAGTGAGCCTTCAAGCGGCGCGCTGCCCCTGCCGGTAGCCGCCGAACGGGGGCCGATCAGGAGAGGAAGAACATGCTGCGCGTCAAGCGACGGGACTTCCTGCGGGGGTCCTCACTCGTCGGTGCCGGCGTGTTGGCGGCCAACAAGAGCTGGGCCCTCAACCGTCTCGAACCGATCGACGATACTCTTGCGAGCGAATATCCCTATCGCGATTGGGAAGACCTCTATCGCCGCGAGTTCACCTGGGACAAGGTCGGCAAGGCGGCTCACTGCATCAACTGCGTCGGCAACTGCGCCTTCGACGTCTTCGTCAAGGACGGGATCGTTCTGCGCGAGGAACAGCTCGCCAAATACCCGCAGATCAATCCCAACGTGCCGGACGCCAATCCGCGCGGCTGCCAGAAGGGCGCGATCCACTCCTCGGCGATGTACGAGGGCGACCGCCTGCGCTATCCCCTGAAGCGGGTCGGCGCCCGCGGCGAAGGCAAGTGGCAAAGGGTCTCCTGGGACGAGATCACCGAGGAGATCGCCGACAAGATCATCGACATCTTCGAGAAACACGGCCCCGGAAAGCTGATGACTCACACCGGGTCCGGCAATCTCTCCATGGTCCGGCTGGCGGCGCCCTACCGCTTCGCTTCACTCGTCGGCGGCGTTCAGCTCGACATCTTCACCGACGTCGGCGACCTGAACACCGGCGCCCATCTGGCCTACGGAAACCCGCTGGAGAGCTTCACGTCGGACGCCTGGTTCGACGCCGACTACATCATGATGTCGCTGTTCAATCCGAACGCGACCCGCATCCCCGACGCGCACTATATCTGGGAGGCGAAGTACAACGGCGCGCGCGTCGTCTCGGTCGCGCCGGACTATAACCCCTCCTCCATCCACGCCGACCTCTGGCTGCCGATCAAGCAGGGCGCCGATCCCTTCCTCGCGATGACCTTCGTCAACGTGATCGTCGAGGAGAAGCTGTACGACAGCGCTTTCATCAAGGAGCAGACCGATCTGCCGGTGCTGGTCCGCAGCGACAACGGCAAGCTGCTGCGCGAGGCCGACTTGAAGGACGGCGGCTCGGACGAGGTCTTCTATCACTGGGACCTGAACAGCCAAGCGGCCGTGGCCCTAAAGGGCTCCATGGGATCGGAGGAAAAGACCATCGCGCTCGACGGCGTCGACCCCGCCTTGGAAGGCCGCTTCACGGTCGAGGGCATCGAGGTCACGACCGCCTTCGAGAAGGTGAAGCAAGAGGCCGCGAAGTTCACCCCGGAGGCGACCGAGCCGGAGACCGGCATCGCCGCGGCCACGGTGCGCCAGGAGGCGCGCCTCTTCGCCAAGGCCAAGAAGGCCATTCTGATGAACGGCTTCAACATCGGGCGCTACTCCAACGGGATCTACACCGGCTGGGCGCAGTCGCTGATGCTGGCGCTGACCGGCCATGGCGGCAAGACCGGCGGCCTGGACACCTCCTGGGTCGAGTGGAACCACGGCAAGCTGCTGGAGCTGGCGCTGTTCGGCTTCCAGAAGTTCCCGCGGCTCGAGCCGGGCGGGCTGGGCGAATTCGTGCGCGGCCACATGATCGAGCAGTCGCGCCAGCATTTCGACAACGCCAAGCTCAAGGAACGCGTCGGCTTCGATCTCGACGAGATGGAGGCGATGATCGAGGAGTCCGTGCAGGAGGGCTGGATGCCCTACCACGGCGACATGAAGGGCCTGATCTCGATCGCCGACAACAAGTTCCGCCGCAACAAGCACGCCGACAAGTACCGCGAGCGCATCCTGGCGGAG
>JAKSDN010000081.1 GCA_022360075.1 Kiloniellales bacterium
ATGTTGAGGCCCGACGCCCCGAAACGGCCGACGATGGTTATGTAGAGGACGATGGCCGGAAAGGCCAAGACCAGGTCGCCGGTCCGAGACAGCAGGTCATCCACCCAGCCTCTTTGGTAGCCGGCGGCCAAGCCGCAAACGATCCCGATGGCATAGCCGCAGAGCGTCGCCAGAGGGGCATAGACGAGAACGGTCCGGGCCCCGTAGAGGAGCCTGGATAGGATGTCCCTCCCCAACTGATCGGTGCCCAGCAGGAAGACCGTGCCGTCCGGCCCCGGCGCGCCCGGCGGGAGGAACGGTGTCATGGTCGCCGTCGGCGGGAAGGGCGCCAATACCGGAGCGAACAGGGCGACCGCGATCCAGAACGCCAGGATTCCACCTCCGACGGCGATTAGCCAATGGCGAGCGATCCAGCTCATTGGAACCGGATCCGCGGGTTAAGCAGGACGTAACCGATATCGGCCAGGGTTTGCGCACCGACCGTGATCGCCACGGCCAGGATCGTGCAGCCCTCGACAAGGTAGAGATCGCGCGCCAGGGCCGCTTCCAGAAGCAAGGACCCGAAGCCTTTGTAGGCAAAGAAGTATTCGACAACGACAATGCCCGCTATGAGCCAGTTTATATGCAGAAGCACGACGGTGAAGGGCGGGATCAAGGCATTGCGCAATGCGTGGCGCAGGATCACGCGCCAACGTGGGATTCCCTTCAGCCAGGCAGTGCGCATGTAGGGCGCCTGCATGACGTCGGCCATGGAGGCGCGAACGATCCGCGCGACGTAGCCGACGTCCGCGAGGACCAGGACCAGAACCGGCATGACCATCTCACGCCAGGAAAACCCATCCAGCATGCTGCTGGTTCCCGGCAGCACGGAGAGCGTGAACACGAAGAGCGCGGACACGAAGACCGTGCTAGCGAAAACCGGCACCGATGTCGAAGCGATGCAAAAGATGGAAATGATGCGGTCGACCAGCGACCCCTCGTTCATGCCGGCGACGACGCCCAGCACCAAGGCCAGGGGAATCAGGACAGCGAAGAACAATCCCGCCAGTAAAGCCGTGTTCGAGAGACGGTCGGCCACCACCGAGGCGACCGGCGCGCCGTGACTGAGGGATTGGCCGAAATCCCCCGAGACAAAGCTGCCGAGCCAGTCCAGATAGCGCTCCCACGCCGGCCGGTCGTAACCATTATCCTGAAGCCAGAGCTCGCGCTGCTCGGGCGTGCTGTAGTTGCCGAGCACGCTGACGGCGACGCTGTCGGGCTCGAGCTCGAAGAGGAGAAAGAGAATCACCGAGGCGACGAGCATGGTCGCGACCATCAGTGCCAGCCGTCGGAACGCGAAGGAGATCACGGAAGGCCGGGCCTAGAGCTGCAACCCGAGGCTTCGCGCCTCGAAGAAGGCCATCGATGCGGTCCGCGCGGCGACGGCATCGCCGATGGCATGAACTTCGAGCCCCGTACCGGCAAGCTCACCTTCGAGACGATTGTCCGGCCGGCTGGGTGTCGCCAAGACAAGGCTGTCGAAGTCGCGCTCTTCCACCTCTTGGGTGAACAGGTCCATAAGCGTCGCCGTGTTGCCCTGCCAGCGCAGCAAGACCGTCGAAGGGAGCGTCTCCACCCCGTACTCGATGAACTTCGCGCGTGTCTCGGCGCCGGTCCGCGAGCTGTTCAGGGCGGCGGCCGGCTGCTCGGCGCTCGTCACCAATGTCACCCAATGGCGCTGCAAGGCAAGGTGCAAGGCGGTGCCGCTCGCCGGCCACCATCCATTGATGCCATCAAGCAGAAGGACGCTCGTGCCGGGAATGACATCGCCCTCCAAGACGTCGTGAACCGTGCAGACGTTGTCCTGCTCGACACCCGGCAACACATCGATATGAGGAAGCGCGGTCTGAAAGCCGTCCCTGGAGGGCCGGGCGCCCGTCGCGAGGACGATGACGTCCGCATCGACATCCTCGACGTCCCCCGCACCGATCTCCTTGCGCAACAGAACCTGGACCTGGAGCCTTTCGAGCTGGCGCTGATAGTAGGTGAGAAGCTCCCCGATCTCGCCACGCTGCGGTTGGCCGGCGGCCAGTCGGAACTGCCCGCCGAGTTCACCGGCTCTTTCAGCGAGGATGACCCTATGTCCCCGTTCCGCCGCCACGCGGGCCACCTCCAAACCCGCCGGCCCGCCGCCCACCACCAGGACAGTGCGGGGATCCTGGGTATGGGGAAGGCTATCCCCGTCCCACTCGAACTCCCGTCCCGCGGAGGGATTGACGAGGCATGAGACCCAGTTGTCCCGGATCCGCCGGCCCACGCAGAGCTGGTTGCATGAGATGCAGGGCCTTATGTCCTCCGGCCGCCCCTCTTGCGCTTTGCTGGCGAGGTGCGGGTCCGCGATCTGTGCCCGCACCAGGCTGACAAGGTCGGCACTCCCTTCGGCCAGGATCTTCTCGGCATTGGCGGGGGTCTTGATCCGCGATTCGGCGGTCACCAGGGCGTAGCGAACGGCGGCCTTGTACTTCGCCGCAGGAGCCTCACCCAACAACCCGTCGTACTGAAACGAGGGGGCCACCCTGCCGAGATCGTTGAGATAGCTACCCGTGCCCACCGAGAAATAGTCGACGAGCCCACGGCTGTCCAAGTAAGCGGCGATCTCCTGCTGGTCTTCGATCGTCAGCCCGCCGGGCTGAGGGTCCGCGCCGGTCACCGTCATCCCGACGATGAAGTCCTCCCCGGCGAGCCGTCGAATGCCTCCGGCGACCTCCACCGCCAGGCGGGTGCGGTTTTCGACCGAGCCGCCCCAGCGGTCGTCCCGCTTGTTGGTGATCGGCGACCAGAACTGATCGATCAAGCCGTTGTAGCCCGCGAAGAGATCGACGCCATCGAAGCCGGCGTCTCGAGCCCGCCGCGCGGCCTGAAGAAAGGCTTCGATCACCTCTTCGATCTCGGCTTCCGTCATGGCGTGGCTGCCGTTCGGATGGTGGCTCGACGGCCGTCCGGACGGGGACCAGCAGGGCTGCCACGAATAGTCCTGATTGCCATGGGCGCCGACATGATAGAGCTGATGCAGCACGACCGTGCCGTAGCCGTGGCAGGTCTCCGTGATGCGCCGAAAATGGGGAACCACGGAATCGTCCTCGTGGCGGAAGTTGCCGCGCGTGATCACCGTCGTGCGGTGAACCGGCATCGGCTCCACGACGATCATGGCAGCGCCGCCCTTTGCCCGCTCGCGGTAGTATCCATGGTGCCGAGCCGACGGCAGCCCGTCCACGCCCATGTTGGCCGTGTGGGCGCCGAACACGATTCGGTTCTTGAGGGTCTTGCCTCTCAGAGGAACGGGGGAAAAGAGCTTGGGAAAGGACATGTTTGCACAAGTTCTCCTAGACCGCCGTCGCGGGCGAAGTCGGATGCCTTTCCGCTTGCGAGACCGCCAGGGCACAGAAGGGCTTGAACCTCTTCATCGCGCCTGGAGCGCTCCAATGCCAGAGCCGGCCCTCTCCCTCAGGCGGACGCCGCGACCTGTGCCAGAATGTCGCAACCGCCCGGCCCGGACCGATTGAACCCGGAGTATCGACTTGTCGAGCTATCCAACCTCGGAAGAGCATCTGAACCGCAGTCAAGCCGATCGCCCTTGGCGACGCCTAAGCGCCTTCGAACCTTCTCGACAATCTGGTATATACCAATTATTC
>JAKSDN010001392.1 GCA_022360075.1 Kiloniellales bacterium
CCCTGGTCGAGGATCTGGAACGCCTCAATGAGACGGTCTCGCGCCGCATCGTCGTTGCACGGCGGCTGAGCGCGCTTCTGCGCGATGCCCGTTCCGTCGCCACCGAGCTCATAGCGGCGAGAGCGGAGACTGGGGCTGCGGCGGATGGATCCGCAGCCCGCACGACTCAAGAGCGACGGTCCAGCCGTATTCACCAGGCGCTGCTCGAGGCCTTGTCGCTGCCGAGCGTAGACAACCCGGCGATCGTGCGTCGCCTGCAAGCCCGCGCGCTCGATCAACTGAAACTGGCCGACATCGCGCCGGGCGACCGCGGCCATGAGACCGACTCCGTCCACGCGCGACTCGCGTCTCTTTTTTCCTCCCGCGCCGGCGTCTTTCCTTTGAAAGCGGAGCTGATCAAGCTCACGCGAACGCAGGAAGGGCTCCTCGGCAAGAACAAGGCCTCGGCTCAGAAGTTCGTCAGCTCGGCAGCCGAGCTTTCGCACTTTCTAAGGCTCGAGATGGAGCGCAGGAGTGGCCTCTATGGCAAGACCGCCTCCGAGAAGTCCTTGCTGATCGGCGCCGTCGTCATCCTCGCCGTGACCGCGACGCTCGGCCTCTCGCTATTCGTTCGCCGCAGCGTCCTGGCCCGGCTCAACGCGGTCAAGGACGGGATGCGCGCTCAGGTCCGTGGCGAGAACCGGACTCTGCGCATCGAGGGCAATGACGAGATCGCCGAGATCGGCCGTGCGGCTCAACATCTTGTCATCGCGATCACGGAACGGGAAAAGCGCCTGCGCCTGGCCAAGGAGCAAGCCGAGCGGCTGGCCGAGGAGGCTGACGCCGCCAATCGGGCCAAGTCCGTCTTCCTGGCGAATATGAGTCACGAGCTGCGCACGCCCTTGAATGCGATCATCGGATTCTCTGAGATTATCCAGTCGGGCATCGTCTCGGACGAAAAGGTCAAGGAGTACGCCGGTGACATAAACAGCAGCGGCTGTCATCTGCTGAACCTGATCAGCGAGATTCTCGACTATTCGAAGATCGAAGCCGGGCAGCAGGAGCTGCAGTTCGTCGAGGTGGACGTCGCCGCGATCTTGAACCCGCTCGCCAAGCTCGTGACCTTTCAGTTGGATCAGCGAAACCTCAAGCTGGACTTCGATCTCCAGGGCATGCCGGTGATACGCGCCGACGAGATGGCCTTCCGGCAGGTTCTGCTGAACCTACTGTCGAACGCGGCCAAGTTCTCGTTCGAAGGCACGACCATCCGCGTCACCGGCGAGCGCCGGGGCGATCTCTATGCCATATCGGTGCGGGATCGCGGTGTCGGTATCGAGCCGGATCAACTCGAGCTGGTGCTCCAGCCGTTCCACCAGGTCAACAACAGCTTCGCCTATTCCCGCTCGACCGGGGGCACGGGCCTGGGGCTTGCGATCACCGACAATCTGGTCCGGCTGCATGGCGGCGAGCTCCAGATGGAGAGCGAGATGGGCGTCGGCACGACGGTGACCGTCACCTTTCCCCTCGCCGCGTCATGCGCTGAATCGCTACCGGCCCCCATCGTCATGGACGATCGCGCGGCGATGACGGCTTAAGGCCTGACCGAAGATGATTGTCTTCAGAACAGGAGCTCGCAGAAAGTGCCCTCCTCACTTGTCATTGCCGGACTTGATCCGGCAATCCAGGCAGCGCTTGACCCAAACGCCACTCTGGATCACCGGGTCAAGCCCGGTGATGACAAATGGGACGTAAGAGGGGCAAAAGTCCGGGCAGCGTTGCGGTATCGAGCGATGGTGGCGCATTCGGGTCTTGGCTGCAGCGCTGGTGTGCGTGCTTCGAGACGCCCCTTCGGGGCTCCTCAGCATGAGGACAGGTTTTTGATGGCATTAAGATTGCTCCTCATGCTGAGGAGCGCTCGATAGAGCGCCTCTCGAAGCACGCAGGCTCTTCATCCAGCGCTCCAAGCCTCTTGCCGTTCCTGTCGTAGAACGCCGATCTATTCTCGCCCGGACTTTTGCCCC
>JAKSDN010000587.1 GCA_022360075.1 Kiloniellales bacterium
GGCCGCCGTCCTGTCCACCGCCCTGCTGGGCGCGGTGGCGCCTGCCCAGGCGGCCGATGAAATCAACGTGGTGCCCGGTCTGTCGATCGCCGGCGCCCCGCTCGCCCTGCACGGCTACGACCCGGTCGCCTACTTCACCGAAGGCGGGCCGCGGCGCGGCTCGGACCAGTTCGTGCACGTCCATGACGGGGCCGCCTATCGATTCAGCAGCGAGGCGCATCTCGAGGCCTTCGCCGCCGATCCGGCCCGCTACCTGCCCGCCTACGGCGGCTTCTGCGCCTTCGGCGTGTCGGTCGGCAAGAAGTTCGACGGCGACCCGAACCTCTGGAAGATCGAGGACGGCAAGCTCTATCTCAACCTCAACGAAGAGATCTACGAGACCTTCCTCGAGGATGTCGACGGCAACATCCGCAAGGCCGACGGCAACTGGCCCGAGATCGAGCACACCGCCGCCCGCGATCTCTGATCCAGTCTGGATCGTTCGGGGAGCTCAGTCTCCCCGAACGCCTTTTCGGGGTGAGCTCGGTGTTGGTTGTTCGACACAGATAAACACAGATGGACACAGATTTCTTGGTCCCGCACCGACGGCGAAGCAGCATCTTCCTCTCTCTCTTGATCTGAGTTCATCCCTGTCAAACCGTAGTCGCAAGGAAATCCACCGTACGAGCACCATTGGTATCGTCTACCGATACGGATAAACGAGAATGAGCACGGATTTTAGTCAGTCTGACCCATCACCAAGTGCACTTCCACATCTGTGTTCATCTGTGTCAAATCCTATAGCCTTACAACGACCAAGGCACTAAGTTCAAGGGAACTATCCCAGTCTATGAAGCTCTGTTGAAGTTGATTTGACACAGATGAACACCGATGAACACAGATTCTTTCTCTCGATCTGACGCTCGAATAATTCTTTTCATCCGTGTTTATCCGAGTTCATCCGTGTCAAACTGAAAGTGATTGAAATCGCGTAGTGTAAGCGATCCTAGCACTGCTTATTGACACGGATAAACGGGATGAACACGGATTGCCTGGCGTCACCCCGAAAGCAAGGGAAATCCCCTTATCTGTGTCCATCGGTGTTCATCTGTGTCAAATCCTACCCGTACCGAAGGCCATCCGGCGGAGTACGCCAAGGCTATTCCGCCCTACGAGCGCAAGGTTCACCCCTCGATCATGCGCTCCACCGTCTCCAGACGGTCGGCTTCGGCGGGGGGCTTGTCCCAGCGGATGCGGTGGACGCGGGGGAAGCGCATGGCGACGCCGGACTTGTGGCGCTTGGAGCGGTGCACGGCGTCGAAGGCGACCTCCAGCACCAGGCCGGGGCGAACGGCGCGCACCGGGCCGTAGCGCTCGACCGTGTTGTCGCGCACCCACTTGTCGAGCCGGCGCAGCTCCTCGTCGGTGAAGCCGAAGTAGGCCTTGCCGACCGGCACCAGTTCCCAGCCGCTCTTGCCGGCCTCGATCTCGGCCTCGCGCCAGACGCCGAAGGTGTAGTCGGAGTAGAAGGAGGAGCGCTTGCCGTGGCCGCGTTGGGCGTACATCAGCACCGTGTCGAGGGTGAGCGCGTCGCGCTTCCACTTGAACCAGGGCCCCTTGGGCCGGCCGGCGAGGTAGGCGCTGTCGCCGCGCTTGAGCATCAGGCCCTCGATCGCGTTCTCGCGCGCGCCAGCGCGCAGCTCTGCCAGGGCCTCCCAGCTCTCGAAAGCCACCAAAGGCGAGAGGTCCATGCGCGCCGGCCGTTCCCGCGCATACCAGGCTTCGAGTCGCGCCCGCCGTTCGTCGAAGCCGAGGCCGCGCAGGTCCTCCGCGCCCTCGAAGAGGATGTCGTAGAGCCGCAGGTGTGCCGGATAGTCGGCCAGCATCTTGGCCGAAACGGTCTTGCGGTTGAGGCGCTGCTGCAACTCGTTGAAGGCGGCGACCGCGCCGTCGCGCACGACCAGAAGCTCGCCGTCGAGCACGGCGTCCACCTCGGCGGCCTCCAGGATGTCGGGGAAGGCGCGGCCGATGTCGTCGCCGCTGCGCGAGAACAGGCGCCGCGTGCCGCCGCCGGCGACCAGCTGCACGCGGATGCCGTCCCACTTCCACTCGGCGCGAAAGTCCGCCGCTTCCAGCTTGTCGAGATCGCCGTCCTCCAGCGGGTTGGCCAGCATCAAGGGGCGGAAGGCGGCGCGGGCATCGATCTCCGGCCGGGCGGCGCGGCCCTCCAGCCAGGCGAAGAGCGCCTCGTAAGGCGGCTCCAGCCCGTGCCAGATCTCCTCGATCTCGGCCACCTCCAGGTCACGCAACCCGGTCAGCGCGGTCTTGGCCAGGCGGGCCGAGACGCCGACCCTGAGGCCGCCGGTGATCAGCTTCAGCAGCGCCCAGCGGCCGGTCGCGTCGAGCGCGTCGAGCCAACCCTCCATCAGCGCCGGTACCTCCCGCCGCGCGGCCGTTTGCAGGGCCTCGACCACTTCAGCCAGGGTGGGCGGTCGGTTGGCGCCGGGCCGCTGCGGCCAGATCAGCGCCGCGGTCTCGGCCAGGTCGCCGACGTAGTCGTAGGACCAGGCGAAGAGCTGCGGGTCGACCCGGCTTTCGACAAGGGCGCGGATCGCCGCCGGCTTGGCCTCGGCGAAGTCGAGCCCGCCGGTGAGCGCGGCTAGCGCGTAGCCGCGCTGCGGATCCGCGGTGGCGGCGAAGTAGCTTGTCATCAGGCGCAGCTTGGCATTGCGCGAGGCGGTGTAGGCCAGCCGGTCGAGCAGGTTGGCGAAGTCCCTCACAGCAGGCGCTCCTGCCCGGCCGGCAGCTCGGCGGGCTGTTCCTGCTCCTCCTCCCCGCGCCCGACCAGGGCCAGGGCGCGGGCGCGCTGACCCTGGCTGGTGGCATGGTGGACCAGGGCCTCCTCGTTGCCGTGGGTGACCCAGACCTCGCCCGCCTCGACCTCGGCCAGCGTGGTCGTCAGCTCGTCCCAGTCGGCATGATCGGAGAGGATCAGCGGCAGCTCGACGCCGCGCTGCTTGGCCCGGGCGCGCACCCGCATCCAGCCGGAGGCCATGGCCGTCACCGGCTCGGGCAGGCGCCGCGACCAGCGGTCGTTCAGGGCCGACGGCGGAGCCAGCACGATCTCGCCCCTGAGCGCCGCCTTGTCGAGCTCTGCCGCGGGCCGCAGGTCGCCGAGCGTTACGCCCTGGCTTTCGTATAGCCGGCAAAGGCGCGCCAGGGCGCCATGGAGATAAAGCGGCCGGTCATAGCCCGCCTGCCGCAGCAGGGCGATGACCCGCTGAGCCTTGCCCAGGGCATAGACGCCGACCAGGTGGGCCCGGTCCGGGAAGGTCGCGAGCGAGCGCAGGAGCTTGTCGATCTCCCGCGCATCCGGGGGATGGCGAAACACTGGCAGGCCGAAGGTCGCCTCGGTCACGAAGACGTCGCAGGGAACCACCTCGAAGGCGGCGCAGGTCGGGTCGGGCCGGCGCTTGTAGTCGCCCGACACCACGCCCCGGCAGCCGCGCCACTCCAGGACCGCCTGGGCGCTGCCGAGCACGTGCCCCGCCGGCGCGAAACGCACCCGCACGCC
>JAKSDN010000892.1 GCA_022360075.1 Kiloniellales bacterium
AGTAGGTTAAAGGTGGGGTAACCGGCCGCATATTCAAATCCCAAAATTCGGCCGAACGCCAGGTCCTGACGGCGATGCAAGCCCGCCCCCTGTTTCGGCTTGCCCGGAGACCGCGCCTTGCAGAGACGAGTCCTGTTCCTCATGCTCATCGTTTTGCTGGCCGTCGGTGCCCTGCCCGTCGTGCGCAGCGTCGGGTCGCTCGTGCCGGACTCCCTGCACGTGCTGATCTTCGGCAAGCCCGACATCGAGCTCGACGTTGCCGGTCTGCTGGCCGCCGGGGCCGGCCTGCGCGAAACCTATCGGGCGAAGTGGCAGGCGGCGACCTTCGCGCCCGAGGCAAAGCCCTTCGCGGGCGCCAGGCGCATCTGCGTCGAGAGCGACCCGCGCGAGGACTGCGAATTCCGCTCCCTGGCCGAGGCCATGGCCGCCGCCGAGGACAACGACCGCTTCCTCATGAGCCCGGGCCTCTACCAGGAGGCCACGCTGATCGACCCGAACGGCATCAGGATTCGGGCCGAGCCCGGCGCCCATCTCAAGGGGCGGGCCGCAAAGGGCAAGGCCGCCTTGGTGGTGCGGGGCGACGACACGGTGATCGAGGGCCTCGAGTGCTCCGACATCGCCGTGCGCGACCGCAACGGTGCCTGCATCCGGCTCGAGGGCCGCAACCTGACCCTGCGCGGGGTTCACTTCCACGATTCCGAGCAGGGCATCCTGACCAACCAGGGCGCGGGCAAGATCGTCGTCGAGGACAGCCTCTTCGAGCGCCTCGGCGCGGATGGTCAGGCCCACGGCCTCTATATCGGCGGCACCGACAGCGAGCTCGAGATGCGCCGCACCCATGTGATCAGCACCAAGGGAGAGGGCCACGGCGTGAAGAGCCGCGGCGTCCGGACGGTAATCGAGGACAGCGTCATCGCCTCGCTCGATGGCCAGGACAGCCGCCTGATCGACCTGCCCAATGGCGGCCTTAACGTAATTCGCGGCAACCTGTTGCAGAACGGCCGCCACAGCAGCAATGCCGACGTCATCG
>JAKSDN010000822.1 GCA_022360075.1 Kiloniellales bacterium
GGGCGCGGCCTGGCTGTTTCCCAATCGCCTGGGGGCGCTCGGCCTGCACGGGCTGACGGCGACCTTCGCCAACACCGGCTACCTCGGCATCCCGCTGTTGCTGACCGCCTTCGGCGAGCCGGGCACGCTGCCGGCGATCATCAGCACGGTGCTGAACGGCAGCCTGGTGCTGGCGCTGACCACCGCCATCATCGAGGTCGACCTCGGCCGCGGCAACGGGCCGCTCCAAGTCCTGCGCCAGGTCGTAACGGGCGTGCTCAAGAGCCCGATCGTGGTCTCCGCGGCGGCGGGACTTCTCGTCTCCGCGGCCGGGCTCACCCTGCCCGGACCGCTCGAGACCTTCTGCGACCTGATGGGCGCGGCGGCTGCGCCCTGCGCGCTCTTTGCCATCGGGCTCTTCATGGTCGGCCGTTCCTTTACGGCCGGGATCGGCGAAGTCGCCTGGCTGGTCGGCCTCAAGCTCCTCGTGCAGCCCCTGGTGACCTGGTGGCTCGCCTACGAGGTGCTGGCGATGGCGCCGCTGCTCGCGGCCTCGGCCGTGATCCTGGCGGCCTTGCCGACCGGTGCCCTGGCCTTCGTGCTGGCGCAGCAGTACGGGATCTACGTCCAGCGCTCGACGGCCGCGATCATGATCTCGACGGTGCTCTCGGTGGTGACGCTCTCGGCCCTCTTTGTCCTGCTCGGCGTCGGATCGACCTAGTCAACGCTATCGTCGTCTATGGGGCTTTCGCGAGCGGCGGCAGGCGCCTTTCGACCGGGGAGGACTGGATGATCGAGGTGTTGGTCATCGCGTAGGGGATGACCTTGTCGATCACCTCTTCCAGATGCTCGACCGAGCGTACGTGAGCCCGGGCGATGAAACAGTCTTCGCCGGTGATGCGGTCGCATTCGACGACTTCCGGGAGGCCGCGCAGGATCTTGGCGACTTTCTGGAGCTGGCCGGGAATCGGCCGGATCCGCAGCCAGGCCGCAAGCGGCAGGCCGAGCGCCTTCGGGCTGATCTTGACGCTGTAGCCCTCGATCACGCCCGCCTCCTCCAGCCGCTTAACGCGTTCCGAGACGCTCGGCGCGGACAGGCCGACCGAGCGCGCGAGCTCGGCGATGCTCACCCGGGCATCCTCGACCAGCATCTCGAGGATCCGCGCGTCGATCCGATCGAGCGGGCCGTTTTCGTATCGAAGGCGTTTCATGAGTCTAGCCTAAGGAAGTATCAGCTTTGTCTCGATTTGCCTTTCTAGAGATATAGCAATTCGGGCGCAGGCCTTTCAATCTCCTTAGAGAGAGGAGAGCCCATGCCCGCAAACGACCTGTCCTTCACCCGCGCCGCCGAGGCCGTCCCGCCGCACGCCTGGTTCGGCGTCAGCGCCGTCTTCCACTATCTCGGCCCGTCGTTCGCCGTGCTGCTGTTTCCGGCCGTGGGCGTGCTCGGCGTTGCCTGGATGCGCATCGCCTCGGCGGCCCTGATCTTCGCGCCCTGGACCCGGCCTTGGCGGACGCTGCGCGAGGCGGACTCGCGAACGCGGCTTCTGCTGGTCGGGCTGGGCGCCTGCCTCGCAGTCATGAACACGGCCTTCTACCTGGCCCTCGACCGCCTGCCCATGAGCCTGGTCGCGGCGATGGAGTTCGTCGGCACGATCGGTGTCGCGCTCTACGGCCTGCGCACCGGCCGCAATGTCGCCGCGCTGGCGCTCGCCGTGCTCGGAGTGTTCGTCCTGATCGACGTCAAGTGGTCGAGCGATCCGCTCGGCCTGTTCTGGTCGTTCCTCAACGGCGCGCTCTTCGTCGGCTACATCGTGCTCGGCCACAAGGCGGCTGAGGGCGGGGCGAGCGGCGGCGTCGAGCGGCTCGGCGCGGCGATGGCCATCGCCTTCGTCTTCCTGATGCCGATCGGCTTCGCCGAGGCGGTCCGGGCCTTCGGCTCCGCGACGCTGATCCTCGCCGGCATCGGTGTCGGGCTCTGCTCCTCGGTGATTCCCTATATCTGCGACCAACTCGCGATGTCGCGCCTGCCGCGCGCGAGCTTCGCCCTGCTGCTGGCGCTGCTGCCGGCCACGGCGACCATCATCGCGGCGGTCGTGCTGGCGCAGATCCCGACCCTGAAGGATGTGGGCGGCGTGTTTCTGGTGATGCTGGGGGTTGCGATCCACAAGCCGCCGGCGCCCAGCGCCGTTGCGGCCGAAGATCTCAGCTCGTGACCGCGCGCCGGCGCGCCAGGCTCTCCGCCGGCCAGCAGTTGGCGCGGTCGTAGTATTCCTCGAAGGCGAGGGCGTCCTCCGGGATCACGGTCCAAGGCTGCTTCGATGCGGTGTAGATGTGGATATCGGGCGGCAGGCGGTCGGGCTCGTCGAGTGTGCCGACACGCACGAAGCGAATGGCTTCGCCCGCTCCGGCATAGTTGCTCCACAGCGCGATGCGACACTGTGGGCAGCGGAAGTACTTTTGCCCTTTGCCGCTGTTCGAGGGTGTGTCCACCGGCTCCGGCTCGCCCTTCAAAAGGTCCACGCGATCAGCCTCGATCAAGGCGTTGAGCGCGA
>JAKSDN010001178.1 GCA_022360075.1 Kiloniellales bacterium
CCGCAACGCCCTGCAACTGCCGCGGCGGACCGGCACCTTCGGGGCGGTCTGGACGGCCGAGCAGGGCACGCGCAGCGAGACCGAGGGCCTGACCTACGGGCTCGAGGACATCCCGACCCACGAGATGTACGCCCTGGTCGACGTCTCCCAGCAGATGCTGGAGGACAGCGAGTTCGACCTGGAGAGCGAGCTGCGCATGGAGTTCGCCGAGCAGTTCGCGGTCACCGAGGGTGCGGCCTTCGTCGACGGCAACGGCGTCGGGCGGCCCGAGGGCATCCTCGACCATGCCGACGTCGCCTCGACGGTCAGCGGCAGCGCGGCGACCATCGCCGACGCCAGCGGCCAGGCCGACGGCCTGATCGCGCTCTGGCACGCGATCAAGACGCGCTATGCGATCCGCGGCGTCTGGCTGCTGAACCGCAACACGCTGGCGGCCGCGCGCAAGCTCAAGGACGTCGACGGCAACTACATCTGGCAGCCGGGTCTCGCCGACGGCCAGCCGAACGCGATCCTGGGATCGCCCTATGTCGAAGTGCCGGACATGCCGAACGAGGGCGCCAACACCACGCCGATCGCCTTCGGCGACTGGCGGCGCGGCTACACGATCGTCGACCGCGTGGCGCTCTCGGTGCTGCGCGATCCCTTCACCCAGGCGACCGCCGGCAACGTGCGTTTCATCGCACGCCGCCGGGTCGGCGGGCAGCTCGTGCTGCCGGAGGCCGTCGCCAAGCTCAAGTGCGCCACGGCCTAAGGAGGGCTCGAGCTATGACCATGCAGGATCTCAAGAGCAACGTGGCGCCGGTCAACGCTCTGGCGCCGCAGAGCATCACCAGCGCGGCGCTCACCAGCGGCAACGTCGATCTCTTCGGCTTCAACGCGGCGGCGATCGTCGTGGCGCTCGGCACAGTCGACGGACTGAACGCGGGCGCGCCGACGAGCGGCACGATCGCCGTCAAGCTCGAGCATGCCGACGACGACGGAACCGGCTCGCCCGGCGCCTACGCGGACGTGGCTCTGGCCGATGTCGTTGGGCCCGTCGGTGTCTCGGCGGGCGTTGTTGCGACACTGTCGGAGTCCAACGCCGGGATCCAGAACGTCGGCTATGTGGGCGGCAAGCGATTCATCCGCGTGACTCTCACGCCGAGCGGGCTCGGCACCGGCGGACCGGTCGCCGTGGTGGTCAACAAGGGCCATCCGCGCCACGGCCCGGCGGCGTGATCGCCGCGATTCCACCCACAACGCGCGGGGGCCTGCGGGCCCCCGCGACCTTTCTGGAGACAGCGATGCCGTTTCGAATGCTGCAAGGCGTCGGCGTACGAGCCAACCGACAGGGCTCGCGCACGCGCCATCTGGAGCGGAACGAGGTCCTCGAGCCGGAAAGCGATTGGGAGGCGCAGGACCTGCGCGGGCTCGTCGAAGCCGGCTTCGCCGAAGAGGTCGCTCGCAAGGCCATCGGCAGTGCGCCCGAGAACAAGGGATACGGGTCCAGGCCCGAAGGCGCCGTCTCGGCCAAGCACCGCAGCCGCGGCCTTTGGCATCTGTTCGACGCCGATGGCGCGCGGATCGAGGGGACCTTCTCGACCGCGCAGGTCGCGGCCTGGGGGCTGCGCTGATGGCGCTGCAACGCATTCCGATCCTTGGCTGGGCGAGCGTGCCCGATGGCAGCGGGGACGTGTTTCTCGAGCCCTATGACGTCAAGGCGACCAACGACGTCTGGAAGCGCCTCGTTTGGATCTTCAACGATACATCGACACGGATCGGCCTCAGGGGCGGGTTCGAGGTTCCCGAAGCCTATGTCGGCGCGCCGAAGATCATCATCCGATGGACCAGCACGGCGACGGCAGGCGATGTCGCGTGGGATTTCGACTACCGCGCGGTCGGCGGCGACGACGTGGAGAGCCTGGATCAGGCCAGTGTGCAGGAGAGCGTCAACGTGGCCGATAGCGCAGCGAGCGCGGCCCACGAGCGCCTGGTGGCCGAGCTGCCGTTGACAGCGGGCAACTTGGCCAAGGGCGACAGCGTCTCCTTTGAGCTCTTCCGCGACGGCAGCGACATCGGCGACACGATGGCGGCGGCCGCCTTGGTGTTCGATGTCTTGTTCGAGTTCTCCGACGCCTGACCTTCGACAGCCCTAGGACTCGACAGGACCAAGACGGGATGGCTCTCAACTTCAAAAGCGGCCAAAGCGCGCTCGTCAATGATGCGAGCGGTCTCACCGCCGTGCCGCTATCGGGCTTCTGCTGGTTCAGGGCGACGAACGCGGCTCAGGTTCTTCTCCAACTGCTGGCGGATTGGTCGAACTCACGATGGCTCGGTCTGTTGACGGCTCCGGGAGGAAACGTCCGCCTGTTCATTCATAACTACGCTTCGGGCGTGACCTCCGTCGATACGCATTCCGCGTCCGGCAGTCCCTCGGGGCAGTGGCACACGGCGGGCTTCACGGTTCGCAATGCCGACTACCGCGCCGTCTTCTTGAATGGCGAGAAAACGGTCAACACGGCGGCTGCCGGCGGCACGCCCTACGGCGTACACAATCGGGTATCCATCGGTCGCCTGACCGATATCTCGCCGGGCGACACGACCGATGTCGATATCGCAGAGGCGGCCTTCTGGAACGCTGAGCTGCCGGACGCAGCCTTCCAGGCCATGACCGCGGGCCTCTCGCCGAACCGTATCCGGCCGGATGCCCTACAGGGCTATTGGCCGCTGATGTCCAGCGGCTCGTCCGTGGATCTCAGCGGAAAGAAGAAGAACTTGACGATTACCGGGGCGACGGCCGCGAGTCATGCGCCGGTGGCGCCGGCGTTCGGATCCGTCGTGCCCGGCCATGCCATGGCCACCGCCGCGACGGCGATCGAAGCCGCGCTGCCCATCGCTCTCGGTCAGAATCTGCAGGCTGCCTCGCGATCAGTGCTGCAGGCCTCGATGAGCGCCGGCCTGTCTCTCGCCGCGGTCAGTGCAGCCCTGGCGGGCTTCGAGGCCGGTGCCTCGATCTCCTTGAGCCAGACCCTCGGGGCGAGCGGTCTGAGAGACCTTGTGGCCGCCGCCACCTTGTCGCTCAGCGCCGAGCTGACGGGACGAGCACTCGGCGAGCTGGCTGCG
>JAKSDN010001311.1 GCA_022360075.1 Kiloniellales bacterium
CACCGACGTGGCCCTGATCTGGGGCATCCTCTGGCACGTCTTCGAGAACGGCTGGGAGGACAAGGAGTTCATTCGCCAGCGCGTCTGGGGCATGGATCAGATCAAGGCCGAGGTCGCCAAGTGGAACCCGGAAGAGACCGAGCGCGTCACCGGCGTGCCGGGCTCGCAGCTCAGGCGTGTCGCGCGAACCCTGGCCAACAACCGCCCCTTCACCATCATCTGGTGCATGGGCGGCACGCAGCACACCAACGGCAACAACAATACCCGTGCCTACTGCGTGCTCGGCCTGGCGCTGGGCGTGATCGGCACCCAGGGCGGCGGCACCAACATCTTCCGCGGCCACGACAACGTCCAGGGCGCCACCGACCTCGGCGTGCTGAGCCACACCCTGCCCGGCTACTACGGCCTGAAGACCGGCTCGTGGAAACACTGGGCGCGGGTCTGGGATGTCGACTACGAGTACCTGAAGGGCCGCTTCGCCAGTCAGGAGCTCATGGAGTCGAAGGGCACGCCGGTGTCCCGCTGGTTCGACCTCGCCCTCGAGGCGAAGGAGAACATCGACCAGCCCGACAACCTGCGGGCCATGGTCTTCGACGGCCATGCGCCGAACTCGCAGTCGCGCCTGCCGGACATGAAGAAGGCCATGGAGAAGCTCGATCTCCTGGTCATCATCGATCCCTATCCGACCATGTCCGCGGTCATGCACGACCGCACCGACGGCGTCTATCTGCTGCCGGCGGCGACCCAGTTCGAGACCTACGGCTCGGTCACGGCCTCGAACCGCTCGATCCAGTGGCGCGACAAGATCTTCGATCCACTCTTCGAGTCGAAGACGGACCACGAGATCCTCTATCTCCTGGCCCAGAAGCTCGGCTTCGCGGACGAGATGTTCAAGAACATCACGGTCAACGGCACCGAGCCGCTGGTCGAGGACATCACGGCCGAGATCAACCGCGGCATGTGGACGATCGGCTACACCGGCCAGTCGCCCGAGCGGCTGCGCCTGCACATGGCCAACCAGCACACCTTCGACAGGACCACGCTGCAGGCACGCGGCGGGCCGGCCGACGGTGAGTACTACGGCATGCCCTGGCCCTGTTGGGGCACGCCGGAGATGGGCCATCCGGGCACGCCGGTGCTCTACGATCCCTCCAAGCCGGTGGCCGAGGGCGGCCTCTGCTTCCGCGCGCGCTTCGGCGTCGAGCGGGACGGCCAGAACCTGCTGGCCGAGGGCAGCTATCCGGTCGGCTCGGAGATCGAGGACGGCTATCCCGAGTTCACCATGGCCATGCTCAAGCAGCTTGGCTGGGATAGCGACCTCACCGACGACGAGCGGCAGACGATCGAAGCGATCGCGGGCGACAAGACCAACTGGAAGACCGACCTTTCGGGCGGCATCCAGCGCGTCGCGATCGAGCATGGCTGCGCGCCCTTCGGCAACGCCAAGGCCCGTACCGTGGTGTGGAACTTCCCGGATCCGGTGCCCCTGCACCGCGAGCCGCTCTACACGCCGCGGCGCGACCTGGTGGCCGACTACCCGACCTACGAGGACCGGAAGATGTATCGTCTGCCGATCCTCTACAAGTCGATCCAGGATCAGGACTTCTCGCAGAACTTCCCGACGATCCTGACCTCGGGCCGGCTGGTCGAGTACGAGGGCGGCGGCGACGAAACCCGCTCGAACCCCTGGCTCGCCGAGCTGCAGCAGAACATGTTCGTCGAGATCAACCCGGTCGACGCCAACAACATCGGCGTGCGGGACGGCGAGATGGTCTGGCTGCACGGGCCGGAGAACGAGGCCAAGGTCAAGGTCATGGCCTTGGTGACGGAGCGGGTCGGCGAAGGTGTGGCCTTCATGCCGTTCCACTTCGGCGGGCACTGGATGGGCGAGGACCAGCGGGGCAAGTATCCCGCCGGCGCCGACCCCTATGTGCTGGGCGAGGCCTCGAACACGGCACAGACCTACGGGTACGACTCGGTCACCAACATGCAGGAGACCAAGACGACCCTGTGCCGCATCGAGCCGGCGTAAGGAGACCTGAGCTATGGCAGCACGTATGAAGTTCCTCTGCGATGCGGAGCGTTGCATCGAGTGCAACGCCTGCGTCACCGCGTGCAAGAACGAGCACGAGGTCCCCTGGGGTGTAAACCGCCGTCGCGTCGTCACGATCAATGACGGCAAGCCGGGCGAGCGCTCGATCTCGGTAGCCTGCATGCATTGCTCCGATGCACCCTGCATGGCGGTCTGCCCGGTCGACTGCTTCTATGAGACCGAGGAAGGCGTGGTCCTGCACTCCAAGGACCTCTGCATCGGTTGCGGCTACTGCTTCTACGCCTGCCCCTTCGGGGCGCCGCAGTATCCGCAGGCCGGCAACTTCGGCAGCCGCGGCAAGATGGACAAGTGCACCTTCTGTGCCGGTGGCCCGGAGGAGGACCATTCCTCTTCCGAGTTCTCCAAGTACGGCCGCAATCGTCTGGCCGAGGGCAAGCTGCCGTTGTGCGCAGAGATGTGCGCGACCAAGGCCTTGCTCGCTGGCGACGGCGACACGGTGTCCGACATTTACCGCGAGCGCGTCGTCGCGCGTGGTTTCGGTTCGGGCGCCTGGGGTTGGGGCACGGCCTACGAGGTCAAGTCCGGATCCTGACTTGCCGAGCCGTCTCAGAGACGGCGGGGATCGAAACGGGGGCGGCGTCCGCGCCGCCCCCAACTTTCGAACGGCATCGTCTCGCCGATGACAGGCATGCCGTTTTGCACTTCGCGGCTATTGACGGCGCGCCCTGAGCGTAACAATTCGTTAACGTATAGCTTTGACAGTTTGTTAAGGGTTCTCGGTCCGGTGGCGGGTCTCGGCCTGGCCGGTTAGCTTGGGTAGTACGGCATTGGAGGCGCCAGATGGCCGCAAGGATCTCGCTCTGCACGGCTGTGATGCTCGCGATGGGGCTGGCTTTGGCTGGATGCGACGAGAACGAGCAAGGTCGGATCCTGAGGTACGAGAAGGGAACCTATCTCGGGCCAGCCGATACACCGCTGGACGAGGCGACGCGCGATGAGCTGCGTCAGCGGGCCCTTCGACAGTCGGGCAACTGAGTTTGTGCTGTGGGGATCGCGACGCGCTGCAAGAGACAAGAGAAAGGTCGAGGCAGAATGATCCGCTCGGAGGCGATGAGGATGCGTGATCGAGGTGGCTTGGAAAACCGGTCCAGCGCGGCCCGCTTGGCCTTTCTCTGCGCCCTGCTGGCGTTGCTCGTGC
>JAKSDN010000198.1 GCA_022360075.1 Kiloniellales bacterium
GCTTCAGCAGATCGACGTCGCCGGAGCCGAGCGAGCCGTAGCTGATGTAGAGCAGCGGCTTGTCGTCGTTCGCTTTGAAGCTCGGCACCTCATAGGGCTTGTCCTGGCGCACGCAGCCTTCGAGGTACTGAAAGCGCCCGGGGTCGAGCGGCACCTTGCGCGTGAACTTCACCGGCTCGGGATAGAGCAGCAGGTTGAGGAAGGGCGAGGCCTCGAAGAACTGGCCGAGCGGATAGGCATCCTCGCCGCAGGAGGCGAGGAAGCTATTGAAGTCGGCGTGGATCGGCCCCACGACCTCGTTGAAGCGGGCGCGAAACTTCTCGAAGCAGGCCTTGTCGTGCTCGCCGCAGCCCGAGAGATGGGGCGGAATGGCCTCGTCCTCGATCTCGTTCTCGGAGCAGGAGATGATGCGCACCCAGGGCGCGCCGGTCTTCTTGGAGTAGCGCTTGATGGCCGGGAACAGCACGACGTTGTCGACGCAGACCACGTCGGGCTTCACCCGATCCAGCACGCCGGGCAGGTCCTTTTCCGCCCACTTCGAGGTATCGACGATCGCCTCCCAGCACTCCTTGACGTAGTTGTCGATCTGCTCGTAGGGCGACTTGCGGAAGTTCGGGATGTGGCCGTTGATGAAGTCCGACCAGTACTTGGCCATCTCCTCCGGCGGCATGGGCTCCGACATGTTGACCAGGTGCTCGGGAAAGCCGTAGCCCTCATAGACGGTTGACATGCCGGGGTCGGTCAAGAACACGGCCTTGTGGCCGAGCTTTTCGACCGCCTGGGCGATGCCGACCGAATTCAGTGCGGGACCGAACGCGGCCTCCGGAAAGAATGCGATGGTCTTCTGGTCACTCATGTCCCGCCTCCTCGTGGCTCGTTCTCTTGTTCACGGCAATCAATCAACGACAATGCGCCCGTTCTCCGGGCGCCAGTTACACCAGACCGCCTGGCCCACGCTGTATCCCGCCGCCACGTCGTCGGCGGCCGACAGCCTAGCTAGGACGCAGCGCGCGAGTCCCGGCACGGCGACGTGCAGGTTCAGGTCCTGGCCGTGATAGGCGATGTCGACGATCTGGCCGGCGAGCGCGTTGTGGCCCTCCAGGCCGGCCGCCGTGCTGAGCCGGATCCGCTCCGGCCGCACGGTCAGGGCGGCCGCGGTACCCGGCGCTAGGCCGTTCGGCAGCTCACCGGCGATCCGGCCGTGTCCTTCCAGCATCAGGCCATCGGCGCACGCGGTGCCCTCGAAGACGTTGGTGACGCCGATGAACTCGGCGACGAAGCGGGTCTCGGGCGCCTCGTAGAGCGCGCGCGGCGCGCCGAGCTGCTCGATGTGGCCATCCTTCATCAGCGCGATACGGTCGGCCATGACCAGGGCTTCCTCCTGGTCGTGGGTGACCACCACGAAGGTGATGCCGACCTCGTGCTGCAGGCGCTTGAGCTCGAGCTGCATCTGCTCGCGCAGCTTCTTGTCGAGTGCGCCCAGCGGCTCGTCGAGCAGCAGCACACGAGGGCGCTTGACCAGGGCCCGGGCCAGGGCGACGCGCTGCTTCTGGCCGCCCGACAATTGCTCCGGTTTGCGCGGCGCCAGCTCGCCGAGCTGCACCATGGCGAGCGCCGCCTCGACCCGCTCACGGATCTCGGCGCGCGGCCGGCGTTCCATCTCCAGGCCGTAGGCGACGTTGCTGTAGACCGTCATGTGCGGAAAGAGCGCGTAGGACTGGAACATCAGGTTGACCGGCCGCCGATTCGCCCTGAGGCCGGTGATGTCGCGGCCGTCGAGCCGGACGCTCCCTTCGTCGGGCTGCTCGAAACCCGCGATCATGCGCAGCAGCGTGGTCTTGCCGCAGCCCGAGGGGCCGAGCAGCGCGAAGAACTCGCCCTCCTCGAGCGCCAGCGTCACGCGGTCGACCGCGGTCAGCGCGCCGAAGCGCCGGGTCAGTCCTTCGAGGCTGATGACACTGCCGTTGCCGCTCATCGCCCGGTCAGCGCCTCCCGGTTCAGGCGCTGCGAGGCCAGCACCAGGGCAAAGCTCACCAGCATGACGATGGTCGCCATGGCGTTGATCTCCGGCGTGACGCCGAAGCGGATCATGGAATAGATGCGCATCGGCAGGGTCGTCGAGCTCGCGCCCGCGCCGGCGGTAAAGAAGGCGATGATGAATTCGTCGACCGACAGCGTGAAGGCGAGCAGCGCGCCGGCCAGCACGCCCGGGAATATCACCGGCAGGGTCACGCGTCGGAAGGTCGTGAAATCGCCGGCGCCGAGGTCGGCCGAGGCCTCGACGATCGAGTGGTCGAAGTGCTTGAGGCGCGTGCGCACCACCGCGCAGACGAAGGCGATGTTGAAGACCACGTGCGACAGGATGATCGAGTGCAGGCCGAGCGTGAACTCGAGCAGCGTGAAGAAGGACAGCAGCGCGATCGCCAGCACGATGTCGGGAATGATCATCGGCGCGAAGAGCAAGGCATCGAGCGTGTTGGAGCGGCGCCGCCGCTCGACGCCGAGGGCGAGCAGCGTGCCGAGGGTCGTGGCGATCAGGGTCGAGACACTCGCGACGATCAAGGTGTTCAGGGCCGCCGACAGAATCTCCGGGCTCTCGACCAGCGTCGCGTACCATTGGAACGAGACTCCGGTCCAGGCGGTCGGCATGCCGGCCTTGTTCAGGCTCAGCACCATGAGCACGAGGATCGGCGCGTAGAGGAAGACGTAGACCAGCCGCAGGTGCGTGGCGAGGACAAGGCGGGTGGGGGCGAGCGCGGTCATGGCCCTTCGCTCCCGACCCGGTCGCTTGCTTTGTCATCCTCGGGCTTGACCCGAGGATCCATGGTTGTGCGGGACGCGGGACCTGCGTGGGAATCGCTGAGGCCCGTGCCAGCGGATGAATGGATGCTCGGGTCAAGCCCGAGCATGACAGCGAGGTGTTGTCGAAGGGGCGCTTTCCTATCCACGCGCCACCTCCCGCTCGCCCTGGGCGCGATTGACCAGCACCGCCTGGGCGAAGAGCAGCAGCAGCATGATGCCGATCAGGATCATCGAGAGGCTGGCGCCGAACGGCCAGTCGCGGGCCGAGAGGAACTGATCGTAGATCAGGTTGCCGACCATCTGCAGCCGGCCGCCGCCGAGCAGGTCGGGCGTGATGAAGTTGCCGATGGAAAGCACGAAGACGAAAACCGCGCCGGCCGCGACTCCCGGCAGGGTGAGCGGCAGGGTCACGCGCAGGAAGGTTCGCCAGGCCGGCGCGCCCAAATCTTCGGAGGCTTCGCGGACCTCCGGATTGAGCCTTTGCAGCGAGGCGTAGATGGCCAGGATCAGGAAGGGCTGGTAGTTGTAGACCAGGCCGGTGACGATCGCGAACTCGTTGTAGAGGATCGGCAAAGGCTGCTCGATCAGGCCGAGCCCGCCGAGACCCTTGTTGATCAGGCCCTCGCGGTTGAGCAGCACGATCCAGGCGTAGGTGCGGATCAGGTAGTTGCTCCAGAAGGGCAGCATGACCA
>JAKSDN010000496.1 GCA_022360075.1 Kiloniellales bacterium
AGATGGTGATGCCCGGGGACAACACGAACATGACGGTGGAGCTGATCGCGCCGATCGCGATGGACGAGGGGCTGCGCTTTGCGATCCGCGAAGGCGGCCGCACGGTCGGCGCCGGCGTCGTCGCCTCCATCATCGAATAGGGCGCATCGAGCGGGCATTGGGCTAGTCGAGGGCCATCACGGAGCGGCGGGCCGACCGTCGGACGGAAACGGGAATGGACAACCAAAACATACGCATACGCCTGAAGGCGTTCGATCACCGGGTGCTCGATCAGTCGACCTCGGAGATCGTCAATACGGCAAAGCGTACCGGCGCGAGCGTGCGCGGTCCGATTCCGCTGCCGACCCGGCTCGAGCGCTTCACCGTGCTGCGCTCGCCGCACATCGACAAGAAGAGCCGCGAGCAGTTCGAGATTCGCACCCACAAGCGCTTGCTCGACATCGTCGATCCCACGCCACAGACGGTCGATGCCCTGATGAAGCTCGACCTCGCGTCCGGCGTCGACGTCGAGATCAAACTCAAGGGCTGAGACCATGCGCACCGGGATCATCGCCAGGAAACTCGGCATGTCGCGCGTCTTCACCGACGAGGGCGAGCACGTGCCCGTCACGGTGCTGAAGATGAGCGACTGCCAAGTGGTCGCCGTGCGCAACGAGGAGCGGGATGGCTACAACGCGGTCCAGCTCGGCTCGGGCAAGGCCAAGGTGAAGAACCTGAGCAAGGCCCAGCGCGGCCACTTCGCCAAGGCCAAGGTCGAGCCGAAGCGGAAGCTGGTCGAGTTCCGGGTCTCGCCGGACGCGTTGCTCGAGGTCGGCGCCGAGCTCTCGGCCAGCCACTTCGTGGCGGGCCAGTTCGTCGACGTGATCGGCACCTCGATCGGCAAGGGCTTCGCCGGCGGCATGAAGCGGCACAATTTCGCCGGCCTGCGCGCCAGCCACGGCGTCTCGATCAGCCACCGCGCCCACGGCTCGACCGGACAGAACCAGGATCCGGGCAAGGTCTTCAAGGGCAAGAAGATGGCCGGCCACCTGGGCGACGAGCGGGTGACCACGCAGAACCTGCGGATCGTCTCGACCGACGAGGACGAGGGGCTGATCCTGGTGCGCGGCGCCGTGCCCGGCGCCAAGGGCGGCTGGGTCCTGGTCAAGGACGCGGTCAAGCGCAGCCTGCCCGACGACGTTCCCTTCCCGGCCGGGCTGCGTGCCAGTGCCGCGCCTGCGCCCGATGCGACCGAGGCGGCACCGGAAGCCGAGCCCGCGGCCGCCGACGAGGGTGCCGAGCAGAGCGCCGATGCAGATGCCGAGAAGAAGGACGACTGAGCCATGAAGTGCCCGGTCACAACGCTGGACAACAAGACGGCGGGCGAGATCGATCTCGACGAGACGATCTTCGGCTTGCCCGCGCGCCGCGACATCCTGGCGCGCATGGTGAACTGGCAGCTCGCCAAGCGCCGTGCCGGGACCCACAAGGTCAAGTCCCGGGGCGAGGTCGCCGGATCGACCCGCAAGCTGTTCCGTCAGAAGGGTACGGGCCATGCGCGTGCCGGCTCCCTGCGCGTGTCGCAGCGGCGCGGCGGTGGCGTGGTCTTCGGTCCGACGCCGCGCGACCATGGCCACAGCCTGCCGAAGAAGGTGCGCCGCCTGGCCCTGAAGACGGCGCTGTCGTCCAAGGCGGCCGAGGGCAAGCTCGCGGTGCTCGACAACGCCCAGATGTCCGAGCCCAAGACCAAGGTCCTGGCCCAGCAGCTCGGCTCGCTCGGTTGGTCCTCGGTCCTGGTGATCGATGGGCAGGCGGTCGACGAGGGCTTTGCGCGGGCCGCGCGCAACATTCCCGGTATCGACGTCCTGCCGCAGCAGGGCGCCAACGTTTACGACATCCTGCGCCGCGACATGCTGGTCCTGACCAAGGACGCCGTAGAAGCGCTGGAGGCGCGCCTGAAATGAGCAACGCGAGGCCGCGCCGCCCTGCCGACTCCAAGCTGTCGCAGGAGCGCATGTACCAGGTGATCCGCCGCCCGGTGGTGACCGAGAAGTCGACCCTGAGCTCGGAGCATGGCCAGGTGGTTTTCCAGGTGCCGCTGGATGCCAACAAGTTCGAGATCAAGACCGCAGTCGAGAACCTCTTCAAGGTCAAGGTCAAGGCGGTCAACACCCTGCGCCAGAAGGGCAAGACCAAGCGCTTCCGCGGCCAGATCGGGCGCCGGCCCGACACCAAGAAGGCCTATGTGACCCTGGAAGAGGGCCACAGCATCGACGTCTCGACGGGGGTCTGAGGCCATGGCACTGAAAAACTTCAATCCGGTCACGCCGGGCCGTCGGACCCTGGTCCTGGTCGATCGCGCCGACCTCTGGAAGGGCAAGCCGGTCAAGAAGCTGACCCAGGGCCTGACCAAGAAGGGCGGGCGCAACAACTTCGGCCGGATCACGGCGCGCCGGCGCGGCGGCGGCCACAAGCGCCGCTACCGCGTGATCGACTTCGTGCGCCGCAAGTTCGATGTGCCGGCCAAGGTCCTGCGCCTGGAGTACGATCCGAACCGCACGGCCTTCGTCGCCCTGATCGAGTACGAGGACGGCGAGCTCAGCTACATCCTGGCGCCGCAGCGCCTGGCGGTGGGCGACAGCGTGATCGCCGCCGAGCGCGCCGACATCAAGCCGGGCAACGCCATGCCGCTTTCCTCGATCCCGGTCGGCACGATCGTGCACAACGTCGAGATGAAGGCGGGCAAGGGCGGCCAGATCGCCCGCTCGGCCGGCGCCTACGTTCAGTTGGTCGGGCGCGACGCCGGCTACGCCCTGATGCGCCTCTCCTCGGGCGAGGTTCGGATGGTGCGGGCCGAGTGCATGGCGACGATCGGCGCCGTCTCCAACCCGGATCAAGCCAACATCAAGCTCGGCAAGGCCGGGCGCCAGCGCTGGCTCGGCAAGCGTCCCTCGGTGCGCGGCGTGGCGATGAACCCGATCGACCATCCGCATGGCGGCGGCGAAGGCCGCAGCTCCGGCGGCCGCCATCCGGTCACCCCCTGGGGCAAGCCGACCAAGGGCGCGCGCACGCGACGCAACAAGAAGACCGACGCGCTGATCGTCCGGCGCCGGCACAAGAAGCGATAGGAGGGCGCAAGCTTTGGCTCGCTCTGTCTGGAAGGGTCCCTTCGTCGACGGCTATCTGCTCAAGAAGGCAGAGGCCGCGCGCGGCTCGGGACGCAACGACATCATCAAGACCTGGTCGCGACGCTCGACGATCATGCCGCAGTTCGTCGGCCTGACCTTCGGCGTTTACAACGGCCACAAGTTCCTGCCGGTGCTGGTGACCGAGAACATGATCGGCCACAAGCTGGGCGAGTTCGCGCCGAGCCGCACCTTCTACGGCCATGCCGCCGACAAGAGGGCGAGGAGGGGCTGAGCCATGGGCAAGCCGAAGCATCCCAGAGTTCTGGCCGACAACGAAGCCAAGGCGGTGCTGGTCAATTTGCGCGGCAGCGCCCAGAAGCTCAACCTGGTGTGCCAGCAAATCCGCGGCATGACCGCGGAGAGCGCCTTGGCGACGCTGACCTTTTCCAAGCGCCGGATCGCGCGCGACGTGAAGAAGGCGCTGGAATCGGCAATCGCGAATGCCGAGAACAACCATCAGCTCGACGTCGATCGGCTCTATGTGGCCGAGGCCTCGGCCGGTAAGTCATTCGTCATGAAGCGTTTTCGCGCTAGAGCGCGTGGGCGCGTCGGCAAGATCATGAAGCCCTGGAGCCGCCTGACGGTGGTGGTTCGTGAGCGCGAGGAGGAGGCGGCCTGATGGGCCAGAAAGTCAATCCAATCGGCTTGCGCCTTGGCATCAACCGTACGTGGGATTCGCGTTGGTATGCCGACGGCGGCTACGGCGACCTCCTGCACGAGGATCTCGCCCTGCGCGGCTTCTTGCGCGGTCGCCTGGCCCAGGCCGGTGTCTCGCGCATCATCGTCGAGCGTCCCGCCAAGAAAGCGCGCGTGACGCTGCACACGGCGCGCCCGGGCGTGGTGATCGGCAAGAAGGGCGCCGACATCGAGAAGCTGCGCCAGGATCTGCAGAAGATGACCGGCAGCGACGTGCAGCTCAACATCGTCGAGATCCGCAAGCCGGAGATCGACGCGCGCCTGGTGGCCGAGAACATCGCCCAGCAGCTCGAGCGCCGCGTCGCTTTTCGCCGGGCCATGAAGCGGGCGGTGCAGAACGCCATGCGTCTGGGCGCCGGCGGCATCCGGATCAACTG